>CAZFWQ010000447.1:0-3093 GCA_964522755.1 uncultured Oscillospiraceae bacterium
ACGAAATACGCCGAATCGATTGGGGCGGACTCCGTCCTCTCAGTCACCCCCTACTACAACAAAACGACGCAGGAAGGGCTTGTGCGCCATTTCACAGCCGTCGCCGAAGGCATCTCCATCCCGATGATTGTCTATAACGTTCCCTCCCGCACCAATCTGAACATTGCCCCAAAAACAATGAAACGCCTTTCCGAGGTATCCAACATCGTCGGAGTGAAAGAATGCAACCTGCTGCAGACAGCCGAAACCCGTTCATTGGTCGGAACGGATTTCCTCATATACTCCGGGGAGGACGGGCTGGTCGTACCCATGCTTTCGCTTGGCGGACTGGGCGTCATCTCCGTCATGGCCAACATCATTCCCGCTGACACGCACGAAATGGCCCATGCGTGGCTTAACGGAAACCAGGACCGGGGTCTCGAACTGCAGCTCAAAACCGTTCCCCTGGTGGAAGCGCTGTTCTGCGAAGTCAATCCGATTCCCGTGAAGGAAGCCATGAACATGCTCGGAATGAAAGTGGGCATCTGCCGGATGCCGCTCATTGAGATGAGCGAAGGCGGAAAAGCTATCCTTGAAAACGCCATGCGCCTGTACGGACTGTTATGATCGGTTTACCAGAATATTTTTTTACATTCATGGGTTTGCCTGCGCAACAGCCGTCTTGTGCAGCTGCAGTTGTCAAACTGAACTGCAGTTTGCCAACTGAACTGCAGCTGGCAAACTGAACAACGATTGGCAAACATCGCCGCGGAGGAACGCACCATGATAAAAATCCTGCTGGTCGGATGCAACGGACGCATGGGGCAAGCCATCACGCTTGCCGCTTCAGAACAGAAAGACCTGGTCATTGCAGCAGGCGTAGACATCCATTCCGCCGGCCCAAGCCCCTACCCTGTATACGCCGTGCCCTCGCTCGTGCAGGAAGAGGCGGATGTCATCATCGACTTCTCCCACCCGTCAGGGTTGGCGGGCGTGCTGAAATATGCGCTGGGTAACGGATTGCCCGTCGTCGTGGCTACTACCGGACTGGATGGGGTACAACTTGAACTGCTGAAAAGTGCGTCAATGCAAACGGCAGTACTTCGTTCAGCCAACATGTCGCTCGGTGTGAATCTCATGATTCACCTCGTGCAGATAGCCTCGCGCGAGTTGTACCGGAATTTCGACATCGAAATCATCGAAAAGCATCACAATCAGAAAATCGACGCCCCGAGCGGAACGGCCCTGGCCATCGCCGATGCGGTGAATGCCGCGGTTTCCCCCGCAGTGATGGATTACGTATATGACAGGCACAACCAGACGGGAAAGCGCACCAACCATGAAATCGGCATCCATGCCGTTCGCGGCGGTACGATCGCAGGTGAGCACACTGTTTTGTTTGCCGGACGCGATGAGCTTCTCGAAATCAGGCACACGGCGATATCCCGTTCCATCTTCGCGGAAGGGGCCATTGCCGCCGCCCGTTTCCTGTATGGAAAAGCACCGGGTTTCTATACCATGCGGGATATTTTCTCAGAGTGATGCCATGCCGCGTGAGGAAATCATTGCGGGATATTTTTCACAGCAACGCCATGAGGCATGAGTAAACCATCATTTTCCTTTTTCTGCAGATTCAGGTTCTTCCGCGGAAATATCCTTCGGCATCATGAGCTTGTCCATGGCCGGGTTCAGGATGAAGCTGAATATAAGGCCCGGCAGTGTCAGTCCGAGCAGGAAATGGTACACGTAGACGACGAAATACGCGATGGTGTTGTTGAAAAGCGCGGCCAGCAGGAACGGTCCGTATGACAGCACGACGCATATGAGCAATACGAGCAGGTTCGGGAAAAAACGGCCCACCGCCATCAGGAACGCATTGCGGTACAGGTTCTTCAGTGTCAGGTCATAGCGTATCATCATCGGGTAAATGTACATGCAGACCATCATGAATATGACAAAGGCCAGCACGAGAAGGTAATTCGCCACAAGGAGCCAGGCGCCGGCCTGCACCATCATGCGCGGGTACATGTAAATGTCCAGCATGGCCAGGATGAAGACGAAGAGATTGATGAAAGTGACTATCAGCCCCTGTTTCATGTTCTCTTTCATTTTTTCCTTGAAATCGCCCCAGAGGAACACGGGAACCTCATAGGAATAATTCCGCAGGAGATAGTGCATGCCTGCCTGTCCGGGGCCGAATGCAACGACAGGAATCGACAGGAATGTCATGGCAAGGGGAAGATAACCGACAAGCAGGTAAGCCAGCGCGCTTCCGTCGGCGGTACTGGTCAGCGCCGTGGGTTGAAGCAGCTGCATGTAATAGATTGAAAAAAAGACCATGAACAGCAGGGCCGGCAGGTTGAAAAGACCAACAAGCATGTTAAGGCTCATGAGTTTCCAGATCTTCCCCAGCAAGACATCAAAGAATACTCGGATGCGGGAACGATCCTCTTCGTACTCATCTGCCGTCATGGAGAACAGTTTCTCCGAGGCAGCGGAATCAACCGCGGTCTGCGGGTTCGCATAGGTGCGGGTACCCACGACATATGGCTGTGCGGCGGATTGTCCGGGCGCGCTTCGATCCGGTAATTCTGCCGGGCCGGCGTCCTCCCGATCCGCGTCATCACGGTCCACGTCCTCGGAAGGATTGCGTTCCCATGGAAGCTTGTTAAGCCGGACTGGAATATCTGCCATGGGCCTTGTCTCATCGCTTTTTCCGGTGGTGATGTCGCCCGGTTTGATTTTATCCTGCATGTGCTGCTCCTCACTTTGTTATCTTCAAAGTCTTTGCCATTCATTGTAGCAGATGAATGCGAGCGTTCGCAAGCAATAGCGGTGCCGCATGACACGGTGCCGCATGACGCACGTTACAGGTCAGAGGTGAAGTTCCTGAATATAACAATTATCCCACACCCCAAATGAAAAGTGAGGCTTATGCCTCATTTTTTTATCGAAAAAGATTATTCAAGAATAGCAGGACTCTTCAGTTTCATGTCGAATATATGAATATGGGAACAAGAATAACAAACAGGCCGGCAATAACAGAAGAACTGCTGGAGCAGATCCACAAGACCATCGCGGAAAACCCGGGCATGGGAAGAACCAGGCTGTCTG
>CAZFWQ010000448.1:0-3087 GCA_964522755.1 uncultured Oscillospiraceae bacterium
TGCTCCTTTATAGACACGACTGCCCTGCGCAATGTTGTCGCCAGCATACGTCCCCGCAATATTCAATGCGATCCGTTTGGCCCGGAATACAAGGTCCTGCATCTCTTCCTCGCTGTGAGGTGCCATCCATGTCCGGTCTAGTAAACCCTCAATCGCGTCTAAACGCCCTCGGATACTCGCAAGATCACCCTGCTCGGAAGGATTTCCTGTTTCCGGCTCCGGACGACGCGCATAGCATCGTTGATTATACGGCGCAAGCGCGTTGTTGATCTCACGATCTGAGATAGTATTGGCCCATGGCCTACGCTCGATGATGCGGTTCTCGAAGACAGATAACACAAAGGATCGTAGATCCCTCGGGTTGTCTGGAAGCACCCGCCTCTGGTATGCCGACCGCAAACAATCTTCATCCCACCGAGGTACTCGATCCTCACCCAACCGTATGACCTGATGTATCAAGGCAATCCGCGAATAATGCTGGATTGCCTTGCTGAAGAAGACCCATGGATCTGGACCCTTGTCGTAGAAATTTTTCAATTGTATACGGGTCGGGAACCGACTCAGCATATCGGCTCGGATAGACTGTTCTGCGCGGCCATCATCAAGCACGCGGTTCGTGGCGGCAATATACCGAACACTGACCTTAGCTGCCAGTCTGGGGTCCTCGCCAATCCTAGGGCAGAGGACCGGCTCAATACGTTCCGTTAGGGTTTTTAGCAAATGCGCCTGTAGGCGCGACTCAATTTCTCCTATTTCATCAAGAAAAAGGGTTCCCTCATGTGCTTGATGCATTAGCCCTTGATGCTCAGTGACGCCGGTGGCGCGCCCAGCAAGGACACCTTGGAATATGCTGGTAAAGAGATCGGCTGGCACCGACGCCATGTTGCACTCAATGAAATTGCGAGACGCTGTCCTAGCGGTATGGTAATGAATGTATTTAGCGACCATGGTCTTGCCGGTTCCCGGTTTTCCGACAATCAGCGTGCTGCGCCCAAACAGCAGCGCTCTTTGCACTTGCGACCATTCGTCATCATCAAATACATCACTGGTGAATTCGATGTCCTCCCACCCTGCTGGCATGTCCGGATTCTGGTGCCAGTCTGGGATATTGGGGTTGAACGGATCAGGCAGGGTAGGGTCATAAAGGTTAGGCACTAGGGGCGATGTCGAATGATTTTCTAATAGCGCCCACAGATGTCCAAACAGTCCCGCTGGAAATCCGACAGGAACGACAACCACGTGATTGCCATCTTTGTTGTCATCAACAATCAGCTCCTGGATCTTACCGTACGTCAGGTGGGCTTCGGCAACCGCGTTCGAACAAGATCCCAGCGTAAGCACTGAAAGGCGACGCGCAATTCCGGCTTTCTGGGTTAGTTTCAGGCAGTCACCTTCGGACTGCCGAGTTATAACCAGAATGCGACCATTCTCGTCTTCCTCCAAAAACCTGGGGATGACATCGGCAAAAGGTTTTGGAAAGCCATCCTTCGACATGAATACAGCATAAATCATATCTATTAGAGTATCATATTGCAGCATGTTTATTTATATACTGTATAAAGATAGCTAATCGTACACTTAATAATCAAACAAAATAATTAACGAAATCACAATATATTTATAAGTCATTTATGTAAAGTTACATGCGATTTTATAACTCAAGCGATAAACATTCTGGCACAATGCTTGCTATTACTTATGGCACCGGATGATATCCATGGTTGGTTAATCATCCAAAACGTGGAACAAGAAAGCGGTGTAGGAAATGAAAACAACAAAGAAAAGCCTTGTACGAATCGTGGACGGCTTCAGTCAGGAAGAAAAGCGCAATCTGGGCAGTGATATTCTCGGGCTGAATCAAGATGAGCACCTGAATGGATCGATTATTGTCGATGAGCTCTACCGAGCATACCAGACACCTATGGGGTACATCGTGAGAACCCCGGATTTTAAAGACATCTGCCTGGATGTGGCTGGGAAGTTCGTAAAGATCAGCAAGGAAACGGCCGGCAAGGACTGCTGGACGATCCTGTCCGAGACGGCGGAATGGCTATTTCAGACCGGGATGGAAAAGATGACCGATGACCAGCGCGTTGAATTTGTCAACAGAATGAGAGAGGCGGCTACTGATGCGAAGACCAGCTCTGGTACCGCCCTGGCATCATTGGCCATCCTTCAGAGCACAAGCCCGGTTGTTGTGCACTCATCCGTAGCCGCGATGATGTCTTCAACATTCCTGGGTAGCTCCGCGGTTATAGGACCGGTCGCAATCGGACTGCCCATACTTTGGCCCTTATGTGCAATTCTTCTTATTCCCGGCATCAACAATCTGTTCGGAACAAGCTGGGCCAAGGTAATTCCCGCAGTATTCTGGATAGCTGCATATCATAAAAAAGGGGGTACAACGGAAGCATAGATAAAGGCGCAAGGGGAGTCAGAGCATAATAACAAAACACACAGACAGGAGAGAAATCATGACCGAACAAAACAAGACAGTTGAAAGAATCACAAATGAGACATGCAGGATATTCCTGGCCGCAATGATGGACCACGAAAACTTCACAACGCGTGACGCTGCCAAAGCCATCGGATGCGGCGAGTCAACAGTGCAAAGAATACTGGTAGGGCAGACCATGCCGTCCGACGAGATGCTTAAACAAATCGGCATCATGGCGGCCATCGGATTCGGAAAATACAAGAAGCTGAGCGAAGCAGATAAGGAGAAAATCTCTGAGACAATCGGAGCCGTGGGCGGAGGGATCCTTGGTTTCGGGTCAATCACAGCGGCAGTAAGCGCCGCTGGCACTGTTGCAGGACTCGGTGCTGCCGGTATTGCGTCAGGTCTAGCCGCTATCGGTGCAATCGTAGGAGGTGGTATGGTCGCTGGGATTCTGACCGTTGCAGCCATCCCGATTGCCGCCGGAGCTTTTGGATACGCGATCATCAAAGGCATTAAGGCAATCTTCGAAAAGCAGGCGTGCGATGAGGATCGGTTTGACCCGGCTTGGGAAACCCCTAAAATCTAAAGAGGCAATGACCGCCAGGACGCACTGACAATATCAGTGCGTCCTGCATTAGCTGTCGTCC
>CAZFWQ010000449.1:0-3081 GCA_964522755.1 uncultured Oscillospiraceae bacterium
GAACTGCCGTGATTCGCGAAATGATGCCTCCCAGTCCGAAGAAATATCCTGAGTTTTATTCGAAAACTGCTGGAATTGATGTATTTGTACCAAAGATCGAGATACAGCAATTCAATGATTTTCCACTGGCCACCATGACATCGTCCCAGCCGGCGAAAGCACCATCCAACACCGGAGCTGCCGAAAAAGTCCTTGTTATTCCAATACAGTTCACTGACGTAACGTTCAGCTCTGCCAGTGCGGCCAACCACTATGGCTTGGTCCTTGAAGAATTGCGCGAATATTATGAGATGAACTCAGGATTTCTCAGCGGTTCCAGGGGAATCACCGTGGTGCCGACCGTGGCTCCAGAGGTTACGAGCATTCATACGTTGGCATGGTATGGCGGCGATCAGGCAGGGCTTGGAAGTGACAATGCCAATTCGGATATTTACAATTTGGCTCGCGAAGCCGTGCTGTTGCTGGACGAAACAGGATTCGACTTTTCTCCATTTGACACAAACGGCGACAATGAGCTGGATCACGTGATGATCGTTCATGCAGGCGGCGCGCAGGAGATTACGGGAGTTTCGGACGACATATGGTCACATGCCTGGAGCATTTACAACGAAGGGCTGCCAGCTGGCGTGCCTGTTGACGGGGTAATTGTCAATCAATACGGCTGTATGGCTGAAGACAGCCCGGTCGGAACTTTCGTGCATGAATTCGGCCATAGTCTGGCCCTGCCGGATTTATACGATGTCAATGGGGCATTGGACGGTTATACCTTTGGGGCAGGAATCTGGGACTCCATGTCGCTTGGGGTATGGAACGCATTGCCCGGCGATCCGATGGGGACAAGACCGGCGAACATGTCCGCATGGAGCCGTTACTCCCTTGGATGGGCTGATGTATACGAGGTTACAGGCAATTCATCATTAACGATCAATACCATCAATGGTATGAGTGAGGTTGTCAAGATCCATGGCAATCTCCCGGCATCCGAATATTTCCTTTTGGAACTGAGAAACTTGAATGGTTTTGACAGTGCGCTTCCGGGTGATGGCGTCCTCGTATGGCATGTCAATGAAGCGAGGTTGAATGATCCATCGTTTAGCGGACTCGTCAATGCCGACGCGTCTGATCCGGGAGTGGAGCTGCTCCAGGCGGATGGCAAGAACGATTTGTGGAATATGAACAATCTGGGGGATGACGGGGACCCGTTCCCGGGATCGACCTTCAATATGAATTTCGATGCATGTCCATTCAACCTGAATGATGGAAGGGTGACAAGCCTTTTCAGCTATGCCAACCTGACGGGCATCACATACAGCGCGGTCAGTCAGAGTGCCGGCATGCAGGTTTACTCGGAACAGATAATCCCTGCGGATACTGTGCTGAGACCAGACAAAACGGTGATGTATTTCACGGATACGGCAAAAAAGCTGCTTCTTTCATATGATTACGCATCTGGTGAAGTGAAGACGACATCATTCGATTTGCCATGCGAACGCATGGCCTATATGGGTGGAAAACTTTATGTTACCCTTCAGACGGGCCTTCACAGCGATTCATGGCTGAAAGAGGAGCAAAGCGGTGTCATCGCAGTTCTGGATGCGGACACACTGGCACTTTTGAACTCATTTGACATTGACACGGATCCCTTTGACATTGCCGTTGACAACAGAGGCTACATGTTCATCTCGTCGGGTTCCGGGCAAACAACTGATTTGGACATTCGTTCCGTTGATACTGGCGCGCTGATTGACCGCGAAAGCATCCGTCAGGCAAGCCTGATTGAATTGAACCCGGCCATGGACCTGCTTGTCACATTGGACACATTGTCATCGGATCCGTTGAACACATATGCGTTATACGGTATCGGGGACGGTGCTTTTACTGGATCGCCTTATGCGAAAAGTGCTAAATTAGCTAAGAGATTTCGAATTTCTCCTGACGGAACCTATATTTTTGGTGACACCGGAAGTGTTGCAAGACTTGACCAAGGTATTGAATGGACCGGAAAAATTGAAACGCCTTGCGATGGGATTGCCTTTGACCTGCCCAACAGCGTATTTTACATATATGGTGGCGGAACCATCTCCAAGTTCGAGTATTCTCCGGGCAGTACGGCCAGTCCGCCAATTTCACGTGTTACGGTTGCGGAGACTGGAAATGGGATATTTTACCAAGAAAATGATTTGATCTATACATATGCTGATTTGGATGGAACTCATGTCATGGTTTTCCATACTGATATGGCGCCTGCCGCTCCGCCTGTTTCATTTTATTTCAGCGATGACATCAATGTCGGCGTTCTGGCGGGCAGCAATGCGGATATGGAATACAGCGTGGACGGTGGAACCGACTACTTGCCGGTCATTTACGACAACATGTTCATCGACGACCTGGCAGGCATCACGTCCGAGCATGACATTCGGGTGCGCATTCGTTCCATGTACTTCCAACCACCCGGCATATCGCAGGTCATAGACATCCTGCCTGGCCCTGCGGCACCGGCTGTAATAGCCGATGATGCCAATGACACCGTTTCCGGTCTGACCACCCAGATGGAATTCAGCACGGACAACGGCGCGACATGGACCCTTTACAACAACAATTTACCGACTTTGTCCGGAAACCTGAACCTATCTGTCCGCGCATACGCGACGGGTGTCACAATGGCCGGTTCCGTCGCGACATTGACCTTCACCACGACGGTCATTCCCGGAATGCCCTCCGTAATCTTCAGTTTTGATGGTGCGAACGCCGGTAGTCTGATGGGTATCACTACCGACATGGAATTCAGCCTCAATGGCGGAACTGTCTATGCTGCGGCGACATCCGTCGATCAGGTGCTTATCATTGCGGAAATATCCGCGGTCGCAGCCGACAAGGACATTCGGGTGCGTTTGCGCTCCACGCCCAGCCAGCCGGCCGGCATATCGCAGGTCATAGACATCCTGTCAGGTCCCACGGCACCGGCCGTAACAGCCGATGACGCCAGCGACACCGTTTCCGGCATGACCACCCAAATGGAATTCAGTACGGACAACGGCGCGACATGGACCCTTTACAACAACAATTTACCGACTTTGTCCG
>CAZFWQ010000450.1:0-3065 GCA_964522755.1 uncultured Oscillospiraceae bacterium
GAATCCGCAGCCCTTCATCGACGCGGGTGTTGACCCGGCCGCAATCAAGGAGTGGGTGTTTGCCAAGGTGGAAGTAAAAGACGCGAATGGCAAGAAAGAGCTGGTCGACAAGTTCCTGAAGCCATACAATTTGAAATAGCAGCGGAATCGATAATATTACTTGTTCCAGAAACCATGCAATCTAAAATAGCAGATGAATCGGGGACATGGCACGTTCCTGAAACCATGCAATCTAAAATAGCAGCGGAATCGATGGTGAGTATGTGCCTCCATCGATTCTCCATATTCCGATGGTATCATGTACACATGAAATACTTCAGGGGGTACGCTCATGGTATTGCGAATCAAGAAGACCATCAGAATCAAGGGGATGACCTGCACACAATGTGAAAAGGCCATCCATCGCGCCCTTGCTTCCGTAGACGGCGTGACGGATTTTTCAGCCAGTTTCAGGGACAGTTCCGTGGACGTGACATATGACTCGCTGAAGACGGATGAAGCCCATGTCCATCAGGCAATCCGGAAAGCAGGCTATGAAGTTGACGCCATACTGACCGGAAGCAGGAAGAAACCCGAAACGCTCAGCCCTTTGCAGATGGCAGGAGTCGGCGTGCTGCTGATCGCCGCATATCTGCTGATTGACAGGACGGTCGGTTTCAACTTCATTCCGCAGGTAAAATCTTCCATGGGATACGGCATGCTGTTTGTGGTGGGTCTGTTGACATCAATCCACTGCATCGCCATGTGCGGCGGCATCAACCTGTCGCAATGCCTTGTCCAGAAAACTGACGGTTCTTCCCAGGCCGGATGGAAACCCAGCCTTCTTTACAATGGCGGCCGCGTCATCTCCTACACCCTCATCGGCGGCATTGTCGGCGCATTGGGGGCCGTCATTAGCTTTTCCGGCGCTGCGAAAGGAATAGTCGCCATTCTGGCCGGCCTCTTCATGGTCGTCATGGGAATCAACATGCTTGGGCTGATCCCAGCCCTGCGCCGTTTCCAGATCCGCATGCCTGAAGGAATAAGAACCAGGCTTATGGGGAAATCCGGAGAACGCGGTCCTTTCGTGGTAGGGCTCCTGAACGGACTGATGCCGTGCGGACCCCTGCAGGCCATGCAGCTGTATGCACTCGGCACGGGAAGCGCCCTAGCCGGTGCCTTGTCCATGCTGGTGTTCAGTCTTGGAACCGTGCCCCTCATGTTTGGATTCGGCGCAATCAGCACACTGCTCAGCAAGAAATTCACCCGCTCGGTGCTTCGCTTCAGCGCCGCACTGGTCGTTATCCTTGGGCTCATCATGATGCAGCGCGGTTTCAATTTAGGCGGCATGCAGGTATTCGGGCTGACATCCCTGACGCAGAAATCATCGGAATCGGTCACCCGTCCAGGCGACTCGTCCGTCTCAAATGACAGCACCGTTGCCTTGAATGATACAACCTCCGTCTTGAATGACGACAAGACCGCAGGAAGCGTCACTACTCCCACCGACTCATCCGATGCAGGCGGTGTGAAGACCGAAGACGGGGTCCAGGTTGTGCAGGGTGAAGTCAAAAGCCGCTCATATCCAGCGATTACCGTGAAAAAAGGAGTCCCTGTGAAGTTCAACATGCATGCCGGTGCGAACAGCCTCAATGGCTGCAATGGCACTGTCGTCATACCCGAGTTCAATATCGAGCAGAAACTTCAGCCGGGAGACAACATCCTGGAGTTCACACCTCTCAAAGCAGGCACTATCGGCTACACCTGCTGGATGGGCATGATTTCGAGCACCATCACGGTTGTGGATTGACGGGAGTCATGACATGATGAATTGACGTCCCTTTCTGCGGCATTTGCCATGATTACCCTCCTTTCACCCCACACTTGCGTGAACCGAGTCTAAAGAGACCATTCCCCTAGATGTTCCAGTAGGATGGCAAAAGGGATGCATTTTCCGCAAGGAGTTCTTCGAATAATTTCCCGGGATAATCGCAGTTGGCAGCCAGCGGATCCAGCATGAAGGCCTGCAGCACCTTTGTCCTGTCTCCGGTAATCGCGGCGTCCACGGCCAGTAGATATTCGCGTCCGAGCGCATCGCATTTCGCGGCGATGCCTTCAGGCAGCCGGCCGATTTTTTGGGGATGCAAGCCGAAATTATCCACGAAAGTGGGAACTTCCACGATGATTCCATCCGAAATGTTTTCAATATATCCGCGATTCACGATATTGACCATTTCCGTGGAAATCTTTCCGGTTGCCAGGGAACGCATGAAATGGGAAGACGTCTCTCCGGACCCCTTCAGGAAATCATCATACCCCTTGTTGTTTTTCATGACGTCTTCCAAGTGAGCCCTGGCACTTTCACGCCACCCGTCGACGACGATGAAATCATTGTTCTTCCAGGACAAATCCCGTTCATCCATGACCCGCTGCTTCAGGAAACTAGGAAAGAATTCCTCGACGTGCCTGTCCCCGGGAGCCGGATACAATCCGAATATCCGGAATAAATCATAGGAAACCGGTTCCTTGGCAGCATATCCGCTTTCCGACAGCAGCCGGTACAACTGGGGATACACATCTTCCCCATCGATGGTCAGTTCGGTGAACCAGGTGAGGTGGTTTACTCCGCCGGCCCTGTAAGACAGCCGGGAAGGATCCACGTGATACACTTTGGTTGCCAGATCCCGTGCCGTATCCGGTGTTCCGTGGCAAAGGCCGAACGATTTGATTTTCGTGTGGGTCTGGATTGCCAGGCACAGGGCCCCTTCAGGATTTGTATAATTGATGATCCAGGCCTCCGGGCAAACCTTTTCCATTTCATGCGCTATCTCCAGCGCAACCGGAATGGTGCGAAGCGTCCGGATGATCCCGCCGGGGCCGATGGTATCCCCGACAGACTGAAATACGCCATGACGCGTGCAAATCTCGATATCCTTCTTCCAGGACGCATAACCTCCGGTCGCGTAGATGAAGAACACGAAATCCGCCCGTGGGAGGGCATCGTGGAAATCGGCATATGCTTCGACGGTAAAGTGCTTTCCAGCATAGGTCACAAGGTTGGACACCGCTGTCTTCACATCGCCCAG
>CAZFWQ010000451.1:0-3060 GCA_964522755.1 uncultured Oscillospiraceae bacterium
CACACAAATGTGAGTATGGCCGCTGTGACCACCCCCTCGACAAGCCCGATGGCAAGATGAATGGGCTGCATCAGCATAACAAATGCTGTAAACGGCAATTCTGTCTTTCCTGAAGCCAATGTCTCCAATACAACACTGAACGCGCCAAGCTGCAATGCGACCACAACCGAGAGGACGGAACCCCACCAGATGCGGGTCGGCGTTATGCCTTTCCTCATCACGCGCCGCCAGATTAGCGGGAAGGCGAGAAAACACGTAAAGATACCCATGTTTGAAAGGTTGCAGCCAAAGGCCAACAACCCCCCGTCCCCAAAGAACAAGGCTTGAATCAGCAAAACTGACGCCATGGTCAGGAAGCCGCCAAAAGGCCCCAGGAGCGCCGACAAAAGCATTCCCCCGCCGATGTGACCACTTGAACCGGTACCTGGAATGGAAAAATTGATCATTTGCGCCGCAAACACAAATGCGCCCATTACACCCATCAGGGGAATTTTCGAATCATCGGAATCTTTTTTCAGCCTGTTTGCCGAATATGCTGCGAACCCGGCCGAAACGGCCCACATGATACCACCGGTCACAGGTGATATCAGCGCATCTGCCATATGCACAATCATTCCCTCCCATTTATACCCATAATGGTTTTTCAGCCCCTTCATGGGTCTGCCTGTGAAGGATTGAGGTCGTATCCGCTTTTTTGAAACCCTGCCCATCCGGAAGATCCCCGCCTGCTGCGGGGGACCGCGGAAACCAATTCCAGGAAGCCTTCATGACCTCATGCGGGAGTGTGGTTTCGCGTCGGAGCGTGGCTTCGCGTCGGAGTGTGGAATCATATCGGAGCGTGGATTCACATCGGCTGATTGTCTCATGTCCGGGAAAGAATATCACAAAGGGAACGGACCGTCAAATCTACCTCGCCCCAGGTATCTGCCTATCGTTTCCATTGTTTCCATTGTTTCCATTGATACATGAATCCCGAAGTGGCAGGGTGATGACATCCCTGCCGGAAATAGCCTTAAAGCATCAAAGCGACACGCTTCAAGTGAAGCGCGCCAATCACATGCATGCGGCTTTCCTCATCTCGCCGCGACTGATAGAATCACCAAATGATGTATTGCGGCATAGTGTAATGTCCGAGGCATCCCAGGCAATATTTCCAGAAGTTTGTTAAGCCGGCTATATCGAAAAATACAGTGAGTCGGTCAAATAATTGCGTGACTGCCTGATTGCACACTTTTCCAGATGGTTCCTGACAGAAGCGAGGGAAACGGCATCAGCCTTGTATCCGTCCATCAGGCTGCGCCAATGTTTCAATTCTGCATCCGTCGCGTCATTTCTCACGTAGCCCCAAACATGCTGGAGCGCATTGACTGCGGCGCCTTTGTTTTCCGGCAATTCGCGTGCCCCGTCAACATACCGGTAGAACTTTTCCACCACGTCATCCGCGTTCCGCCATATCGCGTCCTTGTCCTTCAGCAGCTGCCTGATTCCGTTGTATGCGGCCGCATCATGCTCCAGCACCGTATACTTGTAGCGTGCCCACTCCGCCTCAAGCCTGGCTGGATTCAGCTTCGCAGACAATGCCAGGACGCACTTCATAGCGGAAAGGTTCTTGTCCTTCACTTCAAGCATCACATCGGGTGGATTCCCTCCAAGGAGCCGTTGCCATGCCAGGAAGCCGTCAAGGGCAATCGTACTGGAATGGGCCCCGGGCGAACCCCCCGGTCGATGCTGCGAATAATGGACTTTCTGCCTGCCATCGGAAGGCCGCCACGTCTTGGCACACAGACGTATGATATCCGCATCTGACAAGCCGTCAAGTTCGGGAGAAGGCTCCACCTGGTGATGCAGATTGTCGAATACAACCGGCAGGCCGGTTGCTTCGGCAATTCGGAGTATATCCTGCACTGAAAAACGCGTATCGTCATTTTCCACGACCAGCCGCGCACAGACGTTTTCAGGCAACCGTGAAGCCTCGCGGACAAAGCGGTCCATCGCCGCCGACCGATCCCCGTAAACCCCTCCCGCATGCAGGATGATCTTGTGGCTTCCGTCAACGCCAAGCGCGTCCAGAAAATCAGCATGATAAAGCAAGTCCCTCACAGCAGCGGTTCTGATGGCATCATCCATCGCATTCAACACCGTATACTGGCCCGGATGCATCGAAACCCTGATCCCATTCTCCTTGGCAAACCTTCCGATTGTTTCCAGGCGCCCTTCGAAAATGGAACGCCATGAAAAATGGATGGCATGATGGGATGCCAACGGAATGATGTCCGAACTGATCCGGAAAAGGTTGATTCCCTGGGACGCATTATAGCGCAAGATCGTTTCCAGCGCGGAAAGATTGGCTTCAGACACCTCTTTCAGCTTTTCCTGCGTGGCTTGTTTCAACTGGCATCCGTGGATTTTTGCACCGTTCACGCCGATGGTCAGGCAGGCATAGCCGACATTCATGCAGCCTCCAAAAAGTTATCGAATGAAATGCCCGGATCTTCATTCCGGCGGGCACCGGACGCGCACAGATTGTTCAGACGGGATGACGCGGATGCATCAGATGGCGCGCGATGGGGACTTCAGCCGGCGATAGGCCGTACTCAGCCAATAGGGCCGGTTTCACCCAGCAAATCACGCACGGCAATAGCTGCGGCCACATCCATTCCTACATCAGGCCGGCAATGGCCGTACCGATGAGATTGGCGTTCTCCGCCTTCACGAACTCGCAATACAGCCCGCGTTCCGCATTCATGTGCTTTGCAATGTACTGGTCCAGCTTGCCGCGAAATAGTTTTGATTTGTAAAAAGTGGACCCGTCCGCCGCAATGCAGACAGGGAACAAGGGGTCATGACCCTTTCCGGATTTCACGACGGCGGCAGTCAGGTTGATCGCCGTCAACTTGGCTGCCCGTTCAATGATGACGTCGATGAGGTGATAAAGCGCGAACCGGTCATTCCTGACTTCATCGGAATTGCCAAGGCCGCAGCACAGTGACAGTATGCAGCATTCAGATGCGGGATGAAACAGGAAATCATCCAGATCCTTTGACTGGAGGGCATCTATTT
>CAZFWQ010000452.1:0-3057 GCA_964522755.1 uncultured Oscillospiraceae bacterium
AAGTGAATTCTTCGTCCAGTACCGGATTCATCGCGTCTCCGGGGATAAGGGGGAACACTGACATGGATCTGGCATTTATCGTTGATCTTTTCACAGCGGCCGTCCAGGTAGGCACCATCCTCGTGTTCGCCACCCTCGGCGAAATCCTCACGGAAAAAGCCGGAAACCTGAACCTTGGAGTGGAAGGCATGATGCTCATGGGCGCCGTGGTCGGCTTCACGACCAGTCTTGCGACGGCAAACCCCTTGCTGTCCGTGCTCGGAGCCATGCTGGCCGGCGCTTTCGCAGCCCTGATCTACGCATTCCTCCCGGTCAGCCTGCGCGCGAACCAGACCGTGACGGGTTTGGCGCTTACGATTTTCGGAACGGGATTCGCCTCGTTCCTGGGACAGAACCTGATGGGCCTGCGCGTGCCCGAAGCAGTCAACCGCTTTTTCGACCCGGTCCTCGTTCCCGGATTGTCTGCGATCCCGATCATCGGCCCCATCTTCTTCAGGCAGAACGTATTCGTTTATCTTGGCTACATCCTGTGCATCGTCCTTGGCGTATACCTTGGCCAAACACGGCCGGGACTGAATCTGGCCATGGTGGGTGAAAACCCGGCAGCCGCAGACGCCGCCGGCATTTCGGTAACCGGATACAAATACACGCACATCCTGCTTGGCGGGGCTCTTTGCGGTTTGTCCGGAGCCTATCTTTCACTTGCCTACATTCCGAACTGGCAGGAAAACGTATCGGCAGGCCGGGGCTGGATTGCGGTTGCCCTGGTCATATTCTGCGCCTGGTCGCCCTATCGGGTGTTGTTCAGCGCCTTCCTGTTCGGATGCCTCGACATACTCGGCGTCCGCCTGCAGAAATTTGACATCAACATTTCACAGTATTTCTTCGATGCCATCCCATACCTTGCCACCATATTGATACTTGTTTTCGCCACACTCGGCAAGAAGAAGGGACGCGTCACGCCGGCCGCCCTCGGCCTTGCCTATTTCCGTGAGGAAAGATGACGCGGCGCACCGGGATGCTTCCATGAGGAAAGATGAATCGCAATCGGGTCTGTTTCCAAGGAGCAGGATGATGCGGTGCACTGCAATGTTTCCTACGGGCATGCCTTTTTCATTTCATGCACATGCTCCGGGCCAATCTCTTCGGGAGAATAGCGGACAAGGCCGTAAACCTCTGCTGCGCGTCCGGAATGGAACACTTTGCGTCGAACGCCTCGGGAACCAATTGCATCGAGCGTCTCCCGCGGAGTGGCGGACGGTTGAAATTCATATCCGTGACGGATTTCATGTCTTACAAGGTTTCGATAGAGCCACCTGACCCGTTCCTTGTCGTTCTTCATGGCTCCGTACCCCGGCTCTCTCTCCATCATGTCAGCCAGCCACCGCCGAGCCGCCGAAAAGGCGGTTTCGTTCTGTTTCAGAAGACTCTCCACTTCATCGACAAAACCGGGATCTCCCTCCGCAAGCTGCCGGGATCCCAAAAAAAACAGCCGGAGCCATTCCATGACGAACGCATAGGCACGCTTGAGAATCGGTACAAGTTTCCGGTAGAGGCGGATGAGGAGCCTGACTACGAGAATGAGGCAGGCAATGCCGATCAGGATGAGAAAAACCGTTTGAAGGATTTCAACCCATCTGGGGGTAGGTTCACCTGCTGGCAGCATTGCAGGAGTTTGCTCCATCCCCCCGGTCCCCGTGCTGTCATCCTTGGCCGGGGCCAGACTTGTCAGGAGCCGTATGATCCAGGATATGAACTGGCCGAACAGCGAAAACAGGGAAACGACAAGGCGTCCGAAGAACTCCCAGGCCGTGCCTGCCACAGCGAGAATGACAAAAATGCCGACATAAAGGCCGTTCCTGCGCAGCAAGGTCGTGGGAAGATGCAGCTTTCGTTCCAGGATGGTTCCGGCATCCCGGATCTGCTGCCGGTTGATCAGGATCAACGACAAAAGGATGCCGATTGTGCCGGTCACGGCAAGAACAGGCACCACAGCGAGAAAACGGGTTGATTTCAGGAAAACCCATGTGAAAAGCGGGTAAATGACGAAACCAAGCAGGATGAAGCTGGTGAAAAGGTTTCCCGGGTGGGATTGTTCCACCATATGGACGCCATGCCATAGAACGGCTGTCATCACGATGGGCATGATGATTCGGAAAAACAGGTTCGGCGATATCCAGATGACGAGTGCGATCCCCATCAGCATGCCGACGATGAGTATCCACGGGCGCCAGCGCTTGGGAAGGAATTCCCGCGCCATCATGGCCAGCAGGTCGATGAGCAGGAACAACCCCATGAACATGCCCATGCTCGGGAGTTCCGTCAGGACGAACAGGATGCACGTGACCGGAAAAAGGAGCAGCTGTTCCGACAGCAGCGCCAGCCATAGTCGAAAAATCCGGATAAGGGAGATGCCCATCAGGAAGCCCTCCCTTGCTGCTCCGGTTCAAGCATCCAGTATTCCACTGAATTCCCGGCCATCCTGAGCAGTGTCACCTGCTTGTCTATGTCTTCATCGACATATGTGGTGAACACGAGGATGTCGCAGTCCCTGAGGCCGGATTCCACCTGGGCCTGCAGGAATGTGTGGAAGGACATGACCCTGCGCAGGTTCAGCATGGCCATGGATTCCCACAGCGCATACAGCTGTTGGTCGCCCGACATGCATTCCAGGTAAATCATGCCCTGGCTGCTGCCGAAAGGCTGTCCGTTCGCGGCGAATCCGGCTTCCATTCCCTGATCGATGGTTTTCTTCGCCAATGTCGCGCACAGGGAGATGCCATGTTCAACAGGTCCCGTGTCGCCATCACGTCCCCATTGTTCCTCGGAACTTTCAACATTCAGCAGCATCATCAGTTTCGTATTGGCCGAATGATCATACTGGTTCACCTTCAAATCACCGGTTTTCGCCGTCGCCTTCCAGTTGATGGCCTTCATCGGGTCCGCGGATTCATATTCCCTTACGCCTGAGAGAAGGAACGGGTCCTCCGCAATCCATCGCCGGACAACAAGGCTGCCCATGAGGCTATGGCTGGGCAGATCGAACAGGCCCGGATC
>CAZFWQ010000453.1:0-3052 GCA_964522755.1 uncultured Oscillospiraceae bacterium
CGCACGCGAAGAACTGGTGAAGAAATATCCTGAATTTTCAAAGGATCATACGGCTAAGGTCGTGTGCTTCGAAATGGGCTGGACCGGTCCTATAAAGGAACTGGATTTTCTCACTCCGGAAATTGCAAAGCGTACAGGCTTCACCATGGTATATGAGCCCATGACCACGAACAGCGAAGAGGAGTTGACCACCAAGCTCAACCTCATGGTTACTTCCGGTGAGGTGCCCGAGATATTCTTCGGCAGTTCCGGCGCCTATAGTCTGGATGTTTATGAGAAACTCGGACAGTCAAAGCTCATCTACGACATGGCTCCTTATCTGGCCAAATACAAGGCCATAGAAACCCTGCTCAAGCCGGAACTTGTAAAATATCGAAGGACCGACGATTCGGGCACGCACAATTGGTTCGTCCCGACGCAGACCGGAAGGGGCAACGACCTCATCCATAATGCCACAAGCGGTATTTTCCTAAGGAAAGACTTCCTGGAAATACTCAAGATGGATTACCCGACAACAATGGACGAGCTTTACACATACTTCAAACGATGCCGTGATGAAATCAAGACTGTAAATGGAAAACCCATCCAGCCGATGGTATTCGAAGAAGATGCTGGCAGTTACTGGAACATCATCAGCTGTTTCATGCCCATGGAGCGAAATGGCTTCGGTTTTGACTGGGAAAACAACTTCAAGCCCTACAACTACCAGTATACCAACAGCCCGGAGCTCATCAAGGCAATGACCTACCTGAACATGCTGTATTCCGAAGGCTTGATTGACAAGGAAACGATTGCCATGAAGCGGGAGCAGATATCCCAGAAGATTACCACTGGCCGGGCAACAGCCATAACTGCCTCCTGGTGGGACATGAATACCTTTTCCGACATCGCCAAGACTGAAGTGCCAGACCTCATGTATGTGATAAGCAAGCCGTTGAAAGACAAGGACATCCCAATCAAGAACCGTAAATGGACCAACTGGGTTGGCATGTATTCCACGTTGACCTTCTCCACGAAGATTGACGAGGAAACCCTCAGGCATTTCGTTGCGATGCTGGATTACATGGTGGATCTCGACGGGCAGATACTGGTCCAGGCCGGATTGCCGGGTAAGAGCTTTGAACTGGACGCCAACAAAAAGTACAAGTTCACCGACCAGTTCAAGAAGGACACCGCTGACCTTGACTGGAACAAGGTTGCGGCAACCGGCGTATACTACTGGTCGCAGCTGGTGTTCAACCTGCCGGCGTTCGAATCGCTGCGCGCAGAATATCCGGAACTGGTGCGGGCGGATAATTATGAAAGCTGGCTCCACAGGGAAGACAGCCGCGCCCTGTATGACCCGGCCATGATGCCGGCCAAGGACTATTACTACGACCTAGGTCCCATAGAGCGCGAGAAAATGACCGCTCTGTCCGATACGTTCAAGAAGCTGACCACTGACTGCATAATGGCCAAGAATGCCGCAGGCGTTGAAAAGCTTGTGAATGCCTATGCTGTGAAATGCAAGGACCTGGGCATTGAAGAAATCATGGCCGAACGCCAGATGTTGATTGACAAGATAGACATATCGGCGAAATAGGAAGATGACTCGGTTTGACTGCGGTTAATGATACTCGGATACAACACGGGGGCGGGGAAGCCCTCCCCCCCGTGTTGAGACGTTTGGAATACCATGCCGTCACTGGCATTCGATATCTCGCAGGAAGGTTGGCGTGATGCATCCATGGGTGCATCGCATTCAGGGTGCGTGGTCATACGGGGGCAGGATCCCGACCTGTTGGCCGTCTTGCTGCCAGTGTGAAAGGGGGGTTGCTCATGTCTGGAAAGAGTCGGGCCCTTGCAGCGCTGAACAATGAAAGCCAGCAGTACGTGCCTGTCATGCCGCATTGGTGGGGCGTGTATAAATTTCAACACGCCGGCGTATGCAAGGGGCCGGCTGACGAAAGCCGGGGCTGGGAGCTTTTTGGCGAGGGACTGGCAGCTGTCGACAGCGCCTTTGTGGAATCGTTCCAACCGGACATACTGCACCTTTCAACCGGCGCATGGAAACGGCAAAGCGGCAATGAAACGAGGGCGCAAGCCCGCAGGGAATTGCGCCCTGCAGTGATGGAGCTGCAGAGCAAACGGGCCATTGACGAGTATGTGCAAGCCACGACACCCACTGAAGCGGAATACGAGGCCTGGGAGATATTCAGCCATGTGCCCCTTCTTATGCGGAAATACGGTGAGGAGAAGCTGATTCTCCTTAATGACGGCAACCCGGTATGCGGCGTGTTTGAAAACAATGGCCCTGCCGGAGACTTTCAGGAATCACTGATCGCTACCGTGGAGCACCCGGAAAACCTCGCATACCTGATATTCCGGCTGTATGAGGCCGCGTTGGTGCGCATGAGGGTGCTTGCCCGCACCGGTGTACATGGATTTATCGGCTCGGAGACCTGCGTTTCCTGTGACATCATGTCGCCGCAGACCATCAGGGATCTTGTCTTGCCTGCCTTGCGCATGTTTTACGCTCGGATTAACCAAATGGGGATGCTGCCGATTGCCTACTATTTGGGTGAGATTCTCCCCATACTTGATGATATCGCAGGCATAGGAATCAAAGCGCTGATGATTGAGGAACCCAAGAAGGGCTTCCATTTGGATGCAGTTGACATATACCGCCGACTGGATGGAAGGGTAGCTCTATTTGGAAATCTTGACAGCGTCTGGATGCTGCTGCATGGATCCGTTGAGGACGTTGTCAGGGAAACCCGCCGCCAATGTGAAGGGGCGGCAAAAGGCGGATTTGTGATGGCCTGCGGTTCACCGCTGTGTTATGATACCCCGCGCGAAAACATCCGTGCCATGATAGATACCGCTCGTGAATATTCCAGGCATGGGTAGATCTGCCAGTCGTTCCTGTCGCTGCCGTACCCTATCGAGTGGCAATCCCTATCCTTTCCTGCAGAAGTATTTCATCAAGGGCATGATGATCGGCTCCATCAAGGGTTGGTCACGGGTAAATGCGTATTCGGCGCCATCATGGTTGAAATGCGGCATGTCCGTG
>CAZFWQ010000454.1:0-3049 GCA_964522755.1 uncultured Oscillospiraceae bacterium
AGCAATAGTGAAGAATGTCAGATTACACAAATCAATTACAACCATCAATAATACAAGTTTGGCATATACCGAACCACAGCGTAATAGGGAGCGATTGCGCAGTAAGAGGTTTGTGACGCATATCGGTTTTGGCATGTCGAAGAAATGATGATGGAAGGAGTTGCAATTGATCCAGCCAGCCGTGGTGCCGGCAGGACGCCGGCACCACCGTATGTTCTGAAGATAATGACCGAAAAACCTATGATTATGACTACTTGTTGGGACGATGACAACTATATTTTTACAAGGTTTCGACCTGCGACATCCCAATTATTCGCTGTTTTAATCATCTCTGAGATGTAATTCTGTTTGCCCTGGTGGTAACTCGAATAATCAATGCTAAATTCTTCCGCTAAACGAATTTTCAAGGCTTCATACTCTGATGCGACAGTGGGAAACTCATTCATATAGTCACGAAAATTTATATAATTATGCCATTGCTGATTGTCTGCCATGACGATATGGATGTAGTGGGTCAATACATTCATATCTTTTTCTCCTGGTATATATTCTCCACATTGAAAAACCGGTTGTCTTTCTTCCTTTCCCTCCCAACCACGAAAAATAAACCCTTCTAGTTCTAAGGCGGGTGATAACGCCAATACTTCTTCGAAATCATATGTCGACACTGCGATATCTATGACTGGTTTGGCTTTTATATGCCGTATCGCCGAACTACCGACATGTTGTATGTCTTTTGCTGTCGATCCCAAAATATTCCGAAGTCGTTTAATAGTATCGACTGCATTTGTTTCCCATTCCGGATCATGGTCGGCGAGTTCTGCTAATCCTCGTTTTAGTCCTAATATCATTTCATTAACCTCCGCAACCGCTTCCATGAACATCACATTTATGACCACCGAAAGCCTTCTCTCCTTATACATCATGTTTTCTGGTGCAGCAATAGCAAAAAATGTCGAATTATATAAAACCCATGTCAAGCTTATCATTTCATATCTGGCATACGCAGAATCACTACGCAACAGGAATCTTTTGCGAACACGATATGACAAGAATCATTGCAATAACCGATTATGGAGGGCGCAGAGAGACAGTCTGACTGTATTCGGCATCGATCTGATGTGCTTGTGTCAAGGACATTCGAAATCCCACCTCCTTGCCTTTGGCTTATGGTTGGGGTTATCACCCTCCATAGCGGACTTTCACCGCCGAGAACGCGCGCATGCCGCGCGCACCAACGAAGAAGCCCCTGCCTCTTTTCAGACGGCAAGGGCTTCTTCCTCAGTATAAAATGCGATGAACAGCAGGCTGTCTGCCTGTCGGCATAAATTTTCCCACCAGTCGGCTGGTTGCCTGTCTGCAAGACCTTACCAGATGTCAGATGAGCCCGGACTTCTGCAGGAGCCTGCGCACCATCGCTGCAGCCTCGGCCCTTGAAAGGTCCGCGCCAGGGGAAAGCGTTTCCGTGCCGGTGCCTGCGATGATGCCGACCCTCACGCAGTTCGCCATGGCATTGTCCGCCCAGTCCGGGGCCAGTTGGCCATCAGTGTACGGGGCCAGAAGGCTCTGTGTTTCATAGGGACCGACATTCCGGAACAGTCCGGTGAGTTTCATCGCGTTTTCGAGCATGACCGCAGCCTGGGCGCGTGTGATGTTGTCCGTAGGCCCGAAGGTACCGCTTCCGTAACCGGAGATGAGCCCGTAATAGCTGGCTGTGAGGATGTAAGGCAGCTGGGGATTGTCTGCCGCTACGTCCGTGAAAGGATTCGCACCCATGCCCGGCTTGAGGCCCAGGGCCTTGACAAGGACTTCAGCGAACTCGCCGCGCGAAATGGTGCCGGACGGGTTGAAATCAGTGGCATTCACTCCGTCGATAACCATGCGGGACGCCATGTCTTCGGCATCCGCCATCGCCCAGTGCCCAGCCATGTCGGCAAACGAAATCGGATGCCAAATCACTGAATAGGTGCTGTTCGTAAGGTTCATGATGCGGGCGTAGTACTTGCCGTTGATGACGGCGACCGTGGTGGGCACATGGCGAAAGGTTCCGTCCGGCTCCAATACGATGCCGGTCGTGATCTTCGATGGGTCCACACCGTCCGGAATGGCGATGTCGCGTTCCACATAGGAGTTGAAGCGCGACACTTCAATCGTTTTGCCGCCATAGGAGCAGGTGACTTTGAAATCGACGGCGGGCATCACCAGGGTGAAACCACCGGAACTGATGTTTTCGACCACTTTCAGCATCGATGGGTCAGGCTCTGCAATCTCCACGCGTATCTGGATGCCGGACAGGTTGCCAACGGCACCAAGCTGCTCCGCGATGCCGCCGATGTCCAAATCATGGGCCGGGAGGAAGTATGATGCGTTGTCCGTGCGGATTTCCAGCACGGCGTCAAGGTCTTCCATCTGCTGCACCAGATCTCCGCCAAGCTCTCCTATCGCCACATCCGGGCCATGGAGAATCGGGATGACAACGGTGGAACCCTTTCCACCTGCGTCCAGCGCCTCACGGACCTTTCTTGGATCCCCCGTCACTGTGGTGGTTGTCACACCATTTTCCGTCCTTGTGCCGGAAGTGCCGATGCTCTCGTCAACCCCGTTGATGATGATGATGGCCGGAAGCGGTGTGGATGCCGGGGTGGGTGCATGGGGGGCAGGAGTGGGGGTAGGCGTAGGTGTAGGGGAAGGGGATTCTGGTGTTCCATACCACATGGCGGTAAGCTTATTACTGGCATTGTCATCATAAAACAGAACATTGGCAGTCCCGTTCGGAGATATGGCAATTTTATTGCCACTTACAGGGCCTGTTGAAAATGATGAAGTGCCCACGGCTTCCCAAATAGAACCGTTGTACTTTATGCACATTCCCTTTTGGTAATTTGGGTTCGAAGGTGGGGTACCCATCGAAGGGCTGCTCCCGTCCATTTGGTAATCTGAGCCCTGAGGGCTACTCGAGCCACTTGAAGTGTTCCCGTCCTGATATACCACATAAGGAGTGCTTCCATACATTGACATGTTAAACCATTCTATATTTGTAGGGGCACTG
>CAZFWQ010000455.1:0-3036 GCA_964522755.1 uncultured Oscillospiraceae bacterium
CGACGCGCTCGAGGCCGACGCCGAGTGCGAGGCCTACTTCCTGTCGCTGACTTCGTTCCACACCCTGTACCCCGTGCCGCGAAGAGTGGTAGAGGCCAATCCGAAATGGGCTTCCGACCCGAAGACTCTTATCGGTAACGGCCCTTTCAAAATTACCGAATGGGTTCACAACTCCAAGATCGAGCTTGTGAAAAACGACTTGTACTGGGACGCCGGCAAGGTCAAAATGCCGCGCATGGACTTCCTGTTGACCGAATCCGGCAGCACCGAAGTAGCCATGTTTGACAACAATCAGATTGACATGGGTGAAAACGCGCCGACTTCGGAATACCCCCGCCTGCTGAAAGAGAACAAGCTGAAGATATACCCTTATTTCGGCACCTATTTCTACTGTTTCAACGTAGCCAAACCGCCCCTGGACAACCCCAAGATTCGCAAGGCCCTATCGCTCGCAATCGACCGGCAGGCCATCATCAGTAATATCACGAAAGGTGAACAGAAAGTCGCCTTGGCCTGGGTTCCTTTCGGCACGTCAGACGATAAAGCAGGCGAAGATTTTCGCGTTGTCGGCGGCGGCTACTTCAGAGACAACGATATCGATACCGCCAAGAAGTTGCTGGCCGAGGCCGGTTTCCCGGAAGGCAAGGGACTGCCACCCATCACCATGATTTACAATACCAGCGACGTACACAAAGCGGTGGCTGAAGCCATTCAGGAAATGTGGCGCAAAAACCTGGGCGTGCAGGTCACTCTGTCCAACCAGGAATGGAAGGTTTTCATCAACACCCGGAGCAAGGGGGATTACCAGATTTCCCGCCACGGCTGGATTGGCGACTATGCCGACCCGATGACCTTCATGGATATGTTCGAGTCCGGGGGCGGCAACAATGACGCGCAATACAAGAACCCGGCCTACGACAGCCTGATTCGCCTGGCCAAGGGGTCAAACAATGCCGAGGTCCGCATGAAGGCCATGCACGAGGCGGAAAAATTGTTGATGGATGATGCCGTCATCGCTCCCATCTATTTCTACACCCGTGTTGTGATGGCCAAACCCAATGTAAAAGGATTCCAACGCTCCGTCTTGGGGCAGGTCTATTTTAAGGAAGCGTATCTGGAGTGAAGAAGATTGTTTAAGTATATTGTCAGCCGATTTGTTTCGATGTTGCTGGTTCTCTGGGTGATTGTGAGCATCACCTTCCTTTTGATGCACGCCATCCCCGGCGGCCCTTTCACTGCGGAAAAGGCGCTGCCGGAAGCCGTCCTTAAAAACATCGAGGCACGTTACCATCTGAATGACCCGTTGATTGTGCAATATGGCGACTATTTGCTGAATCTGGCCCGCGGCGATTTAGGCCCCTCCTTCAAATATGAATCGCGGACTGTCAACGAGATTATCAGCGAAAGTTTCCCCATATCGGCTGAACTGGGGGCCATTTCCGTCCTCCTGTCTGTCATTATCGGCATTCCCGCCGGCATGGCCGCCGCCCTTCATCAGAATAAGGCCGTAGACCACTTGGTCATGTTGTTCGCGACCATCGGCATATCCGTGCCTGGTTTCATCCTGGCGACCATCCTTATCTACATCTTTGCCATCCGCTTGGACTTGTTGCCTGCCGCCATGTGGAGCGGCCTTGAATACATGGTCCTGCCCGCCTTATCGCTGGCGGGTCTTCCCACAGCCTTCATAGCTCGCCTCACTCGTTCCAGCATGCTGGAAGTATTGAGCCAGGACTACATACGCACTGCCCGGGCCAAAGGCATGCCCCCTTCCATCATCCTCTGGCGGCATGCGCTGAAAAACGCCCTTATTCCCGTAGTCACCTACATCGGCCCGATGATTGCCGCCATCCTCACCGGCAGTTTCGTCATCGAATCCATCTTCGCCATACCCGGCCTGGGGCGCCATTTCGTGACCAGCATCTACAACCGGGATTATACGGTCATCCTCGGCATCACGGTATTTTACAGCACCTTGCTGGTGCTGATGAATTTCCTGGTCGA
Organism: uncultured Oscillospiraceae bacterium; assembly: GCA_964522755.1. Lineage (GTDB taxonomy): Bacteria > Bacillota > Clostridia > DSM-8532 > DSM-8532 > JAEWSN01. The sequence continues at coordinate 2,005 of CAZFWQ010000455.1, forward strand.
TGTGGCGTATCTATGGCTCGACCCCCGCATCCAGCTGGAGAAGGGGGACCGCACATGAACACGTTCGAAGCGGATGCCTGGCGCCGACCGCGGGCCAACCGCGCCGCGATGGCCGGTTTTTGGCTGATTCTTTTCATTTCGCTGGCGGCCCTGGTCGGCCCCTGGCTTTCACCCTATTCCTATTCCGACCAGTCGCTGGCGGAAGCCAACCAACCGCCGTCGTTGGCGCATCCGTTCGGCACGGACAATCTGGGCCGCGACCTGGTCACCCGTGTCTTGTATGGCGCGCGCATATCCCTTTCCATCGGCTTCGTCGCCAGCATCATCAACCTGGGTATCGGCGTCATCTACGGGGGCATTTCAGGCTATTTCGGCGGCCGCGTGGGCGAGGTCATGATGCGCATCGTCGATATCCTTTACGGAATCCCGTTGTTGTTGTACGTCATCTTGCTGATGGTCGTATTAAAGCCGGGGCTCGCCAACATTTTCAGCGCACTCGGACTGGTGTACTGGTTGCGCATGGCCCGCATCGTCCGCGGCCAGGTCCTGGCGTTGAAAGAACTCGAATACGTGCTGGCGGCCCGTGTCATCGGGGCCAGCGATCTCCGCATCATCTTCCGGCACCTCTTGCCGAACAGTCTGGGCACGATCATCATCACCCTGACCTTGTCGATTCCGGAGGCTATCTTTACGGAAGCGTTCCTCAGCTTCATCGGACTCGGTGTCTCGGCACCCATGGCCAGTTGGGGCGTTCTTGCATCGGAAGGCGTCGTCACGCTGCGGTCGTATCCCTTCCAGCTCCTGTTTCCGGCAGTAGCAATCAGCCTGACCATGCTGGGATTCAATTTTTTTGGCGACGGGCTGCGTGACGCGCTCGATCCCCGGATGAGGAAGTGAGCGCCATGCAAGAACCATTACTCGCCATCGAACAATTGCAGGTGCGTTTTCGCACCTTCGCCGGTGTTGTCCACGCATTGAACGGCATCGATTTGACCTTGTATCCCGGTGAAACGGTCGGCATCGTGGGTGAAT
>CAZFWQ010000456.1:0-3024 GCA_964522755.1 uncultured Oscillospiraceae bacterium
ACCGGTTCAAATGGATCAGGAACCTGACTCATGAAACGGCACGAACAGCCTGATTGACGCAATCCGTTACAAAAAACAGCAGCCGTGATACGCAATCCATTACAAAATCAACAGCCATGATACGCAATCCATTACAAAATCAACAGCCATGATACGCAATCCATTACAAAAACAGCAGCCGACATGCGGCTGCTGTTTTTGTGTGGCGGCATATTCGTTTGGCACTTCCACGCGGACCTAGAGTTCCCTATCCAGCATGTGGAGCAGTGCCGCTTCAAATTCCGCGTCATTCTCCGGTTTGCGTTTCTTCATGCCTTTGGTCCGGCCCCCGGCCCGCCGCACTTTCTGCCCCAGGTGCCTTTCAAACAGCAGCCTGTCAATGTTGTCGGCATCATATTCCATGCCGTCCTGGTTCAGCACGCGGCACCCTTTGCCCAAAGCGAGCGCAGCGACGCCGAAATCCTGCGTCACGACGATGTCAGAGGGTTTCAGGCGGTTGGCCAGCGCCAGGTCAGCACTGTCCCGTTCCCGATCGACGGTGATCACCTCGCTGTACCCGTCCCTGATGACATGACTGGTGTCGCAGACCATGATGACATGGATTCCGCGTCCCCGAGCCATCTGCACGATAATTTCCTTAACCGGACAGGCATCTGCATCAACTAGAATCCTCATCGACATTCTCCTTCCGGGCATATTGCTCCGGTCACGGCATATATGGGGGTTTCAGTCGCAGAAGCTTCAGTCGCAGGGCCTTCATAAGCAGATGCAGCAGAAGTGGTGGCTTCGAGTTGCACGGTTGCAGGGACAAGTCCTTCAGCTGAAACGGTCAGGAAGATTTCACCAGGTTCCCCGTCAGCACGCACAACGGCTGTGGCGATTCCCCTGAAGGCACTCCGGGTGTTGCCTGAATATGCCTCCACGGAAGCAGGATCCCCGTTGCCGACTGCCAGCAGGCTGCCCGCACCGTGGGCTACGCAGAAAAGAAGGTTGGCTGCATTCGGAACACGGATCCCTTTGGTGTCGACCACTTCAGCCAGGACGTAGGCAAGATCTCCAAAACCATTGTCCAGCCGCCGCCTGTCAGGTGTCAGGCGAATGGCAGCTGGAACTCCCGCTGTTTCAAGCAATGTCCGCGCGTGCTCAATCCCTGACCGGAACCCGACCGCTTCAAGGGACCCCGGCCCGTATGCGACTTCGAAGGAAGCCATGTATCTGCAGGCTTTTCCGGCCGGTTTCCTGCCGACTTCAACTCCATTGAGATAAAGCACCACTTCGTCATCCATGCTGTACACGTCGACTGCGCAGGTTTTCGCTTCCTGTCCGGGCCAATTCCAGGAGGAAACCACATCCGGCCATCCCCAGGAAGACAATGTCATCTTTTTGCCGAAGTCCCGCGGTGAATGCACGGCAATGTACGGAGCTGCGGAGATACCCCAGACACAGTCACGGTAATATGATTGCGGGCGTTTCACGCCGCAGATGTCGATGTCGCCGCAATTCGCCTGATGCCACGGGTATGGGGTCCATGACCCCGTGAAATCCGACGGCCGTTCATGACCGAGGCCGGCTTCACCCAGATAGTCGATACTCGTCCAGACAAAGTCCCCGATGACGTAAGGGAGCCGCTCCGTCGCCTCCCAATAGTCAAATGCCTCATGCGGAAAGGTCTCCGTGCCGCAGATGATGCGGCCCGGATAAAGCCCGGCATCCCGGTCATAGCGCCGCAGAAGGTAATTGTAGCCGACAATGTCGAGAGGGGCTGCAAATGCCGTGGTGGCCTGTTCCCATCTTGCCATGATCGTTTCGGGCGTGTCGCCGGGGACGGTTTCCTCCCACAGGTCGCAAAGCGCATTCGTCACCGGACGGGTCGGATCGATGGACCGAACGTGATCAGCCAGCATGCGGGACCATTCCGGTCCGTTCGAACATCCGTTCCGCTCGATGATCTCGTTTCCTGTGGACCAGATCACCACGCAAGGATGGTTTCGGTCCCGCAGGACCATGCTTGTCAAATCACGCTGCCACCAGTCTTCGAATGTCAGGCTGTAATCCCCCGGGTTCTTGCCATGGCGGAAGCAATCGAATGCCTCATCGATGACAAGCATGCCCAGACGGTCGCACGCGTCAAGAAAGGCGGACGATGGCGGGTTGTGGGCGCAGCGGACCGCATTGAATCCGCTTGCCTTCAGAAGCTCCACCTTTCGTTCTTCCGCCCGGGCATAAGCGGCGGAACCAATCAGGCCGCAGTCATGATGGACGCATCCGCCCTTGAGCTTCATGCTTTCGCCATTGAGCCGGAAACCATTGACTGAATCTACGGAGACAGTTCGGATGCCAAAAGTGGTTTCCGAGACATCGGCCGACATCCCCTCGAGGGTCACCTCTGTCCGAAGTCTGTACAGGAACGGATCGGATACGGTCCATGCGCGCGAGTCAGTCACCCTGATTTCCTGCCTGATGGTTTCATGGCCGCCGGCGGGAATGACAAGGCTGCCAAGACAGGAAGAGGTCGTCCCCCCATCCCCCGTCACTTTTGAACAGATTGCTGCGACGACCGCTTCAGGCCCGTCATTCCTCACAAGGGTCGCCACTTGGATGACGGCGGATTCGTTTTCCATTTTCATCGTGTGCACGGCCACGTCCCAGGGTCCGACACGGACCACGCCGCCAACAAGGAGCCGCACGGATCGGTAGACTCCGGATCCGCTGTACCAGCGGGTGTTGGCCATGCCTCCGTTGTTTGCTTCGATGCGGATGACGTTCCTTCCTTCACGAAGGTATGGCGCGAGGTCACAGTGGAAGCTCGTATAACCGTAAGGGTGGCGTCCGGCCATCTGCTTGTTGACAAGCACCACCGCGTTCATGTAGACGCCCTCCAGTTCAAGGAGGACAGTTTTTCCCATCCAGCCGGCCGGAATTATGATTTCCTTCTCGTATATTCCAATGCCGCCGGGCAAATCGGAAGTGCGTCGTGCAGCGACCGCATGTGAGCTGGTGTTTAGGTATATGCTGAAGCCGTGC
>CAZFWQ010000457.1:0-3014 GCA_964522755.1 uncultured Oscillospiraceae bacterium
AAGTGATATCGAATAATAAGATGTTACAGGGGTTATTAGGTCAGGTCCGGCGAGAACGCTTTCAGCATGAAATGGGTCGGCTCAATGATGCCCAATTGCAGGTTTGCAAAGCATCATATAGCGCCAAAATGCTTGTGAACGCGGGTCCAGGCTCTGGAAAAACTCACGTTTTGATGATGCGCTGCGCTCATTTGATCCATGATCAGTACATCAACCCATCGGAAATCCTGGTTTTGGCCTTCAATCGTGCTGTGGTGTTTGAGATTCGGAACAGGATTCGGGATCTGTTCAGGGAACTGGGGTACGGTAGTTATGTCAACAAGTTAGATGTCACAACCTTTCACAGCTTTGCACTGAGGTTTCAGGATGAAACCGATTTGTACGAAGAAGACGCAATCGGTCAGGCTGTGCATACGTTTGCGCAAAGAGTTGGAACTGATGAAGCTTTTGCCAAGCGAGTAGCAGGGGGATATAAGGCGATCCTCGTTGATGAATTTCAGGACATGAACGAAGATTTTTACCGTGTTGTAACCAAAATCTCGGACTCTAGTCAGGGTGGAGTAATGGTAATTGGGGATGATGATCAGGATATCTTGACCTGGAATCGCAGGAAATGGATCAACCAACATAAGGACGCTAGTCCATTGGTCGCTGTCCACTATTTCGAGGCCTTTGACGAAAAGTACTCACCCGAGCGTCATGCTTTGACTGTTAATTATCGATCAGTTGCCCCAATTGTGAAAAGGGCAAATGGAATGATTGCCAAGGTCAGTCGTGAGCTTGAGTTTCCCCGGATGAAAAGTGCGGTCGAGTTGAAGGCTTTCCGGCAGGAGGCAGGAACGGTAGAAGAGTTAACCGATCCACGGCATTGCAGAAAACTCATTGATCAGGCCTTCGCTGAGAATGAGAGCATCGCTATATTGTGTCGGTCAAATCGGGAGTGCCGGAAAGTGTATGAGTCTTTGACTGCCTCAAAAGGCATTAGTCGGGAATGCATTGATCTATTGGGCGCGGAAGACTTCGCGCTTTATCAGTTGCGTCCCAGTGGCGCGATTCTGGACCTGTGCGGCCAAAGGGATGAATACGAATTCGTTGAATCGTATGTATGGGAAGAAATACTTGATGAGTATCAAAAACTGAGGCACGCGGAAGGAAAGGATGGAGTTGCATTTCTCAATGAAATGTATGAATTGATCTGGAAAGAAAAGGGGCGTCCCCGGGTCAGGGATATTGTGGATTTCATTCAGGAGATGCGTACGTCCGATGTGGAACGATTGAAAGCCAAGGCTGGCCTGAATCAAAACAAGATGAAAGTAACTATTTCTACGGTCCATAAGGTCAAAGGACTTGAGTACGATTCTGTTGTGATTCTGCCATCTTCAGAGAGTTTTCCTCTGAATTCAAACCATGGTCATATGGTGGATATTGTGGATTCCGCCGAAGAAGCCAGATTATATTACGTGGCGATGACCCGCGCTCGAAACCATTTGTACATGGGGTGGTCAGCCAGGGAGAAGGCGTGGCGTCGCGGTCGTCCATTTGAAGGTCAGGGAAATGCGCATGCTCAGCGTTTGAAAGGATCACCCAAAGAAGTGAAAGTGTCATGGGCCGCTGAAACGTACCAGGTGGAGAGAGGAGTTCAGGACTATATTGAGGGACACGTTTGTGTTGGAGACAAATTAGATGTCCGATCTCGCGAAGAATTATATCACGGCAACCATTGCGTTGGCAAACTGTCCACCGCGGCAATACAAAGCCTTTATCCTCGGCTAAGCTCTCCAAGTGTAAGAGTGGCAAACGTCATGCGGTATTCGTGCGGGCGGTATTATCAGGAGCATAATCAAAACTATTGGGTCCGCCTTTCAGGGAAAGTTCAACAGAAGAAATGGTTTTATGTGATCTTGGTCGAGGAATCCTGAAGTGAGGGCGCCGGTTTGCTAATGTGAAGGGATTGTGGTGTTTCAGTACCGTTGAGTGAGCTATTTATGGCTACCAGACCAGTATTTATGCCTCGAGCAGTCGGGGATCAGTTTGTGGCGGAAATTGATCTGACAATTCATTGGCATTCGGGCTTTGCCAAATCCCAAAGCCAAAAGAATATCAGCGAGTTGCACGATGCTGCAAAAAATGCAGGGATAACCCCAGTCCTCGAAGTTTCGACGAAATCTGAGAATGTGCTCGGAGTTGGACTTAGCGCGTTCAATTTGAAGGTAATGCTGAATACAGGGCTTCACGCGCCTCTGGAATCAGTATTTCAGGGCAGCAAAGTCTTTAGATCTGGTGGGCCATACATGGATTTGTACTGCAAGTCCGGATTCGATAGTAAAACAGACGCGCGTATCAAACAATCAGGTGAATTAACTGGATTTTCGTTCCAAGGCCAGGCGTGGGGTTTGGAGCCTAAAACTGCTTTCTATGACTGGCTTTACCTTCGGGCTTTAAATCGCGATCCAGAACTTGGGGTTGGGCTCATGGGGTTTGCTGGGTTTACTGATATCGCTTTCAATCCGCAGCGGTCAATCAATTGCCAGGCGCGTTCCTGTGCATTATACGTCTCACTTTCTCGTCGGGGATTGCTAGACCGTGTGCTGCGTGATAGGGATGAATATCTTGCGGTCGTGTCGCAGTATTCTATGTATCGAATTAGTTCGCATGGTCAGTTGGGTTTGTCGTTGGAATAAGTTTAACAGGTGTTTTTGTAATGAAGCTGTATCATTTTACGGATGCTTCCAACGTTTCTTCAATCATGAAGAATGGACTTCTGAGCTGGCAGGAATTAAAGCGGCGACGTATTCGGCATCGGCCTGGCTCGAACTTTCTATCACGTCACCTTGATAAGCGGAAGGGGCTTGAGGACTATGTCCGCTTGTCGGCATGTCGCAATCATCCGATGGCTTGGGTTGCAGTAAAGGAGGGGAGGATAAAGAATCTGGTGTGGCTGTCGGTGGCAGACGATGTGCTTGATCATCCTGACGTGTTGTTTAGTGATACAAATGCGACAGCGAAGCGAGCTC
>CAZFWQ010000458.1:0-3008 GCA_964522755.1 uncultured Oscillospiraceae bacterium
GGGAAAGCATCATCGAGGGAGGCTGGTTCCGGACCGGAGACCTCGGGACGCTGAGTGAGAAAGGCATCCTCCGCATTACAGGCCGCGTCAAGTCCATGATTGTCCTTGGCAACGGCAAGAAGGCGTTCCCGGAAGAATTCGAGACCATGCTCAACTCGATACCGCACGTGAAGGAATCATTTGTCTGGGGCCATCCGGCTGCCGACGGCGACATCCAGATCTGTGCCAAAATCGTGCTGGACATGGAGGGCATTGAATCATCCGACCCTTCATCCTCCGCAGATTCCCAAGCAGGTTCTCCGGCAGATTCCTCAACAGGGCAGCGCCCCCTGGTCAAGATGCCCACGCTGGAAGAGATAAGCAAATTCATCGATACGGGGATCAAGCAGCTCAACAAAGGCGTTCCGGCTTATAAGGCCATCAGGTATTTCTTTGTGACGCAGGGAGAACTGATCAAGACGACCACGCTCAAAATCAAGCGCCCCGCGGAGATGGAAAAGATACGCCAGCTGCTTGCCGGACAAGGATTGGAAATGAGAAAGGCAAACGGCAGGATTATGTGAGTGAACGAAAAGCATTACCACACACCCTTGCCTTCAGCCCAACTCGTCCCTGCGGATGAATTCATCCTGCGCAGATTTGCACATGTCGACAAAAACCGCGCTGTATCCGGTTATCCTCACCATCAGGTCCCGGTGCGCCTCGGGATGCGCCTGGGCATCCCGCAGTTCCGCGGCATCTGCGACACTAAGCTGGACCTGCATGCCGCCCAGCTCAAAATAGGTGGCGAGCAGGTTTTTCAGCCGTTTCAGCCCGGCTTCCCCGGAAACCCAGTCTTTTCGCATCTTCAGGTTGAAAGCCCCGGAATGGATGCGGTCAAAGGGCAATTTGGCAAGGGAGTGCATCAGGGCGGTCACCCCGCCCGTTGCAGACCCTGCTGTCGGCGAAAGGTTTTCACTCAGCGGCATGCCATTTTTGCGGCCGTCCGGGGTGGCCATGGTCCTTTTCCCCTCGTCGATATGTCCCATGTCGGTGATTGTCAGGTTGAATGAATGCACGTCACGGACACCGTCGTTCATGCTTTCCTCATCGATGATGTCCAGAAGGGTTTTCATCAGCCGAACGGCGTGTCTGTCGGCAAAATCGTCATCGCATCCGAATTTTCCGGTTCTGAGGCATTCCGCCCGCAAGGCCCCGCAGCCCTCGAAATCCTTGTGCATGGCTTCCAGCAGCACGGGCAAGGTTGTGACCTTGTCGACAAACAGGAGGCGATCGATGGCGGCCATCATATCCGCCGCCGTGCCGATGTTCCTGATGGATGTATTGTATACGACCGGATATTTCACGCATCCGCTGCCGAAATTGTTGGCATTCGCTATGGTTCCGTTCATGAAGCAGTCGACGACGCGCAAATGCAGGGGCGCCCGGGAAGAACTGTTCATCACGTCATCCCGGTATTCCCGAAAGACTCTCCTTGCTTCTTCCCGATAAATGACAGCCATTACGTCGTAGATTTCATCGATATGCCCGTATGTTTTCCCGGGGGTTCCACCTTCATGCTGCAGTGCACGCAGGATCCATCCGGGCAGCGTGCCTCCAAGGTGCCCGCGAATGGCATAGTCACCGGGGATGTCCGGCCAATTGCAGCCATGGATCGTGTAATTGACCGCATCCTTTTTCTCAATTCCCGCCCTCATCATGGCGGAAACCTCAGTTTCATCATTATAGACAAGCAGGGACGCGTTAAGCCGGAGCAGGTCGCAGACCTTCTCCCAGACTGCCCCATTTACATCCTTTGAATATCTGAACACATACACGGGATTTTCAAACCTGGGTGTGATGCAGTCTAGAAAGATCTCAGTCAACGGGTTGCTGGAATGATCGTGCCGGTTGCTGTATCCACCGATCATGACATATTGCGGCGTATCGTAAGTGGGATTTCTGAGCCACCCTGTATCCGTCGGCGCCCTGCCGCTCATCTGGTGCTCCCCCCTGCCGAGGATCAGGTTGTTCTTGCAGTTGAAATCGCTGATGATGGCTGCGGCCAAATCCCTGTCCATTATGCCGTTTGCCGTGTCGCGCAGGTAATATGGGCGCAGTATGTCGTCAAGCCTTCCATATGTGAGGGTTGAATTGACAGCTGCATATAGGGAGAACGCGTGACCGACGAACAGGATCAGCTGCATCGCCTGACGAAAGGTCTCGGGAGGTTTCCATGCGATGATGTCGCAGATCCCGGCCAATTCCGCCAAACCCTCGTTTTTTGCCTGAAGACCATAACGAATGATGTAATTCTGAAAAGCGCGATATACCAGGACCATGCCGTCCAGAAATACAATCCTCGCGTCAGAATCCTGATTTTGCTTTTGATGCGTTTCTCCAGGTTCCGCCTTTTGCCGGTCTGCCGTTCCCCGCGCAGCATGTTCATGTTCCGCCAACCTTGTTCCCGCAGAATCTCGATGTGCCAACCGGCGCTTTGCCAATTCCTGTTCCGCCAGTTCGGCCAGGCCTGATATTCCATGCTCGAGAAGCATTTCCCATGCAAATGTGATATGCCCGCCATCCTGAAGCCATTCCGGCCTGCCGCGCCCGCCATGCGTCTCGTCCATCCGCCTGAGGAAGGCTTCCCCCTCTTCATCGGGGAGCTCTTCGGGAACACGGCCAAGCAGCAGGTCATGCGGCATCACCGGGATTGACGCGTTATCCAGGATATGCGACAGTCCCCTGCCAAGCTGCAAGGGCTGAGGCAGCCCCTTCACCAGCGCATCCGCCTGTTCGATCAGCTTCAAACGTTCCAGCATCGTACTTTTGACGGGTTTGTTCCGCAAAGACTCTATTGCTTCGTCAACGGATGCCGTTTTCTTTTGCCGAATGCCGGTCATCATATCCAGCAGCTGTATATTCGCACTGTCGTTTTCGCTGCGCATCGTTTGAAAATCCGGGTCTTCCACGGTATTTCCGCAGAAAAATGCAAGCATGTCATTCATTCTTCAATTTTCTCCATTTAT
>CAZFWQ010000459.1:0-3007 GCA_964522755.1 uncultured Oscillospiraceae bacterium
TTCAATTAAAAAAATTTCTCTTGCTCCAGCCTGTTCACATGATTCACGCACTGCATTCAGGAGTTCGACCGGGGCAAACAGGTCTATCGCAGACAGGGGTGCCTTTCCTGTGCGAAGCATTTCCGCAAAGCGCTCAAAGCCCCTGATGTAACAGTTCGTGATGTCGATTTCCCTGAACACGGTACCCTGGTCTCCATAGAGCAGGGCATGGTAGGACTTGCAGTCGGGCAGGAAATTCAGAACAAGTTGAAGTTTATCGTATTTCACTATGGCAGCGACCATTCCATTTGTCTCGGTGGCGACAACTGATTTCGCATCATTTCCGAAAACTTCCGTTGCCATCTCTGCCAGATGAGCGCCATAGAAATAGATGCCTCCATATTCGTTTTCTACCGTTGCCGGAAAATTCATGACGGCGGCATGAATGTTTCCCGCGCGGCTGCCGTTCCTGTAGGCATTCTTCAGGGCCAGCACATCATGGGTATGCCTGCATGTGGATCCGCCTGTCAGGAGGGTTCCGCATCTGGCGGCTTCCTGCAGCATGACGCGTGCATCCTCGTTCGAAATGGCAAACGGCTTGTCGACCCAGGTGGGGATTCCGGCCCTGATGAATGGAAGCACATGCTGCAGATGCAGGCCGCCATGCCGAAACACGGCCATCACGGCATCCACCTTGCCAATCATCTCCTGAGGGGACTTGGCGATGAAGGGAATCTTTCCGTCTTCCGCAACCTGTCGCGTGCGAACCTCGTCCAATCCGAAGATGCACGTCGCTTTCATATCGGGAAAGAGGGATTCAGTCCCTTTTTCGCCAGGAAGGTTGACGAGTTTCGAGAATATCTCCGCATGACTGTTGTCCGAGCCAAGAATACCCAATCTAAACATATCCGCTCTCCTTCTCCTGTGTAATGGAAACATTATATACTCATGGCGATCAGTCTTCCAGAACATGTTGCCCATGCCATTGATGCCCATGCTCTTGCTGTCCATGCCATTGCCCTTTCAGCTGCCGTCCTATCCGTCTTGGCCCTATCCGCTGCCGTCCCATCAGCTGCTGTCCTATCCGCCGTTGCCCTTTTCCGTGTTTGACATGAATGTCCTTATCCGATAACCTGTTCATGAAATCCATGAAAATGACTGTCAAAAACCAATGCCAGAATACTGGGAAGTTGAAAGCCGGAGATGGCAAAATGGCCTTCATCATGGAGAACATGACTGTCAGGGATATGCGTGACGTGCCCGGAAAAACCGGGACCATCAACATCAGCCCCCAGGTTTTGTGTCCTGGCATAGGAAGGGGATTCGCATGAATTCAATCAATCTCAGGTTTATCGGCGACTTGACAGGTTTGAACGAAGGGATTGGTCTTTTCGCGGCTGAACTGGGTTTCGGGATAGTATCCGCCGGAGGGCTGCCCGTGCATGTTATCAGGGAATCCGGGTCACCGATCCATGTATCGGGTACGGAAGGCATCGCCAGCATCACCTATTCGGAAAAAATCCATTTCTTCAGGGCGCTCGGACTCCTTGTGGAAGCACTCCGGGACCGCAATGATTTTGATATTGCTGAAACCCCGCAATTCAGGACAAACGGAGCCATGTTCGACGTATCTCAGGGCAATGCCGTCATTACGGTGCCGAACATCAGGAATGTGCTGCTGCGCATGGCGCTGATGGGTCTGAACATGCTGATGATTTATGCGGAAGACAGCTATGAAATAGAGGGAGAACCTTATTTCGGGTATATGCGGGGCAGGTATTCGCAGTCGGAACTGAAGGAATGCGACGATTTCGCCAATCTCTTCGGCATCGAAATGATTCCATGCATGCAGACGCTGGCTCATCTGATCGACACGCTGCGCTGGGACCGCTTCACAGACATGAAAGAAGATGACGACACGCTTCTCGTGGGGTGTGACGAGACCTATGCTTTCATCGAAAAGATGATCGCGGCCGCATCGGCCCCCTTTCGTTCAAAGCGCATCCATATCGGCATGGACGAGGCATGGAAACTGGGACAGGGCAGGTACCTGCTGCTCAATGGCCATCGCAGGAAGCTGGACATCATGACCGAACACCTGTCAAGGGTTCTCGGCATTACGAAAAAATACGGACTTGAACCCATGATTTGGAGTGATATGTACTTCCGTGCCGCTTCGAGCGACGGAATGGATTATTACGAGAAGGAAAGCGCCATTCCTGCCGACATCCTGAATATCGTCCCCAAAGGTGTGCAGTTCGTGTACTGGGATTATGAGCACCACGGTGAAGATTTTTATATTGAATGGATTCGACGGCACCGGGAATTCGGATCTGATCCGGTCTTTGCGGGAGGCATCTGGTCGTGGAACGGCTTCGGCGCGGACTACGACAAGACGTTCGCCGCAAGCGGCGCAGCACTGGCCGCCTGCAAAAAGGCAGGCGTTTCGGAAGTTTTTGCCACCATATGGGGAGACAGCGGCACGGAGAGCAGCATTTACGAGAACCTGCTCGGATTGCAGTTGTTTGCCGAACACGGCTATTCGCGGGTATTGGATGAAGACAAGCTGAAGAGCCGTTTCAAGTTCTGCATCGGAGGGAATTACGAGGACTTCTACAGTTTGACGTGGATTGACAAGCTGCCGGGCATGGAAACAAGGCCGGATTATTTCACGCCCAATGCAAGCAAATACATGATGTGGCAGGATCCGATGATGGGGCTGTTCGACAAGAATATCGAAGGCATCGCCTGGGGCGCCCATTATGCCCGGCTGCGGGTGCAAATGGAGACCGCCCGGCAGAGAAACGGATCGTACGGGTTCCTGTTTGAGTTCATGGCGAATGTGAGCGCCGTTCTTGAACTGAAGGCGGATTTGGGCTTGAGACTCTCCGAGGCATACCGTGGTGACAAGAGGGATGTTCTTGAGGCGATTGCAGACATCGAGTTGGCCGAACTCTCAAATCGTCTTGAGATCCTGAGGGTTTGCCATTACAAATGCTGGATGCGGACAAACAAACCCTTTGGATGG
>CAZFWQ010000460.1:0-3000 GCA_964522755.1 uncultured Oscillospiraceae bacterium
ATAGGCCAGATATTCGGGGTTTACCGCATGTAGGGTATAGGGAAATACGATCAAGGCGTCAATTTTACCCCTCAGCGATTTTAAAATCGCCAGTTCGTTTTCCAAATCCTTATGCGAATGGCAAAGCAGTAACCGTTATCCGGCCGCAGCAATCACTTTTTCGATGCCCCTTATGACAACAGGATAACAATTATCACTGAAGTCGCCCGTCACCAGCCCTATCGTACGGGTCTGTGGCATGCCGGGCTGGGAGCAGACATATATACCGCTGCCATGGATTTTACTTATTATGCCTTTGCCCTCCAGGATTTTCAGAGCATTGTCCAACGGACTCTGGCTGATTGAATATTCACGCATCAATTCACGGAATGTAGGCAGTTTACTGTGCGAAACCATGGAGCTGATCCGAATCTCCAGCTTTTCCAATATTTCCGAATATTTATTGTTTTTGGCCATCCACATACTCCTTATCTTATTTGTTTGGGCGGAGGCATTGCAATTATCAATTCCATCCCGCATTCACTGTAAAACTCCAATTCCGGTTTACAATATGGAATTAGAAAGCGATCGCCCCGCCGGAGTGTTTTTTCATTATTGCCGGCACTCAGCCTGCCATCGCCGCTGATCACGACTATCACGCAAAAACAACGGTGGGAGACCTTGATCCGGCCTTTGACAACAAGCCGTTCCACTCGGAAGCATTCGGTATATCTGCCGTCGAAGAGGGACTGGAGACAGGATCCGTTTTCGCATTGTACTGTTAAGGGAACAACAAAGAACTTGTCCAAGACCTCCTTGGAACTATACGCGGAAAAGTCAAGCATCTCCAATGCGAAATCAACATCTCTTCCCATGAAGCGGGCCGGCTCTGGCAGTACGTATCCTCCGCATTCAAACTCAAACCTCACCACATAGTCTGACGGTTCCATTATTTCCAGCATGAATATCCCCTATCCGATGGCATGGGGCAAGCCGCCTGGCACTAGAAACACATCTCCAACCCGAACCGGGATGCGGTCAAAGCAGGATAAAATAAAATCCGTGTCCTGTGCGATAATCGCACGACGCAGACTGCCCGGCTCCGGCGGCCGCTGGAAGCCCAGGTAAATATAGGGTTTGATATCAGGACGCACCCCCAATATCATATACCCCTCAGTTTTTCCGGAGTTTGCGTTCAACCGTTGTTTCGCGAACGATATTGTCGGGTGGCATTGCAAATGGAGACGAACCGAGGAATCAAGATATTTCATCAGGAACCCTGCGGAATCCCCCCGAGCTTGATAATGGTCAATCCCGGCCAATTCCTGATAATGTGATTCAAAAAGATCCTTTAAATAATATTCCATGCCGTCAATGATTGTGCGGGAAAGCCCCTCCGATGCGTGCTCCTCCCGTCCAATATTCCTGGCGCTTGTCGTCGAAATGATCCAATCTTCAGGGAAATGACCATCAGCAGGAGCCGGATTGCCGGACATCTGATCCAGATGAAGTCCTCCCGTATAAGTTCTCCATACCCTGTTGGGTAGCAACGGCAAGATTTCCAGCAGCCCGTCTGAGCTATTCAAATCAATTCCATCCGTCCGCATTTTTAGAAGCCCCCGCCATTTTAGCATAATATTTGAAAATAATATCGCAACCCCCTTGACATACATCAATAAATTATGTATAATAGTGTATCAATACAATAGTGGAACTGAAAAAAAAACAGAAAAATAGGGATAACAATGGTATTTGAAACTTACAGTACCGTGTACAAACAGGGATTTATGCCTATTTTCGTGAAGGACGAGCGGGATACATCCATGCTTCTGGACGCTTGCCGGAAGGCCGGAGTCAAAGCCATAGAATATACGTTCCGCCGTCAGGATGCGCATGAAGTCATTCCATCCCTCCCGGCTTCCTGTCCGGACATGAAGATCCTGATCGGTAGCGTATTGGATTCCGAGCGAATAATCAAACAACTCCACCGGAAAAATCCGCAGCTGATGACCTTTGAGCAGTTAGCTGGATGTGGCGTTCACGGATTTATTTCAATGTTTGAATTTTCCTCTGAAACTATAAATAAATATCGCAATTCCCATCTTCTCGTGCCGTGTGCTTATACACCCAACGAGGCGTTCCGCATGCTCAATGACGGCGCACACGTGATTAAGATTGTCGAAGATCTGTCTTTAGTCCGGAAAACCAGGGCTGAGCCGAGCCACGGGTTTTGTCCGATCTTTGTCACCGGCGGCATGAATCAAAGCAGAATCCATGAGGCAATTGACGCTGGCGCAGTTTGTATCGCATCCGGGTTCGATCTTCTGCTCAAAGGTCTGCCGAAAAATGTTTCCTCGGACCAGGTGGCTGAAATTATCCTGCAGTATATCGCCACAGTCAACATAGCCCGCCGTAAATGTCATCCTGAACTGATGGCAAAAATTGATGCCGATGCCCCTGATTGGATTAACTTTGCACCTCATTATCAGCCTTTTCCGGAGGAGGTGATTTCAAGATTACGGAAGTGATAAGGAAAGGATGAAATAATCATGCGCCGTTTTAATTTGATGAAAACAGGAAAACTGTCAAGTTCAAAACTCTGAAAGGTTTAGGGTTTTGCAATTGGCTCGAAATATTAAAGGAAGGGAGAATTGAATCATGAAAAACTTAGGATTGCTCCAGAGTCTTGTTTACAAAAAGCAACAGAAAAGGGTTATTGCCTTCACACTCATCGAGCTCCTCGTCGTAATCGCCATCATAGCCATTTTGGCGGGAATGCTGCTACCCGCGTTATCACGCGCCAGAGAAGTGGCGAAAAGCATCACCTGTCTCAATAATCTCAAGCAGATTGGGCTGGCAACGGTTCTTTACAGCGATGATTTCAACGGATATACGTGCTCGCCTTATGACGGAACCAACCCTGACCAGTATTCCAGATTCTGGCGCACCATGCTGTCCCGAGTCCATAGTTAGAGCCTCCTCGAAAAGGTCGGCTTAGATTAGAAAAATGAAAATAATTTT
>CAZFWQ010000461.1:0-2997 GCA_964522755.1 uncultured Oscillospiraceae bacterium
CTCCTTGGGACCCTCCTTGGGATCCTCCCGGGAATCTTCGCCGCACTTCTAACAGTATCAGTTTTCACGGCCTGCGGACGGACTCCGGGAACTGCGCCTGAAGGTTCACCAGGCACCACAGCACCGATCTCGAATCAGCCTGTTGAATCCCGGACTTCCGAATCCCAGGTTCCCGAATCACAGGCATCGGAATCACTGTCACCATCTTCCGAGACATCGGAACCTCAAGCAACTGAATCGCAGGCAACGATTCCTCAGACAGAGGCCACCGTCGCAAATCCTTCGGCGGACGACACCTCTGCTCCGGCAGTCGAACCGTCACCCGCCCCAGCCGCACTTATGCAGCGAAGTCAACCGGGGGCCACTCTGGACGAATCGATCGAAACATCGCTCCTTGTCCGGCTGCTGATGATGGATGATTATTCATTGAAAGGGTTTCAGAAAAGCTTTGGAAACAACCTCATTCAAAGCACGGATGACGTATACGGAAGATATTCCTATCCGGATGGCTTGTATTTTGACACCAGGACAGATGGATCCGTTACGGAAATCGGACTTGGCAACGGCACGTTCACACTCTATCCCGAACAGATCCAGCGGGTGAAAGCAGACATGTTCGGAAATCCCGGCGAGGAGTGGCTGATTTTATATGAGCATGATTTGTATTATCGGCTGCTTGTGTTGGATGGGACGACTCTGGCAGTGCTTCAGGAATATGAAACGGGCTTTTTGAACCTGCTTGATGTGAAAATAGGAGATTTTCTGCGTGAGGGCAGTCTGCAGCTTTACCTGGACGGATACGGCGAAGGAAATGAAAAACGGGCGATTTATCGCGTTGTGTCGGAAGATTTTGTACAAGTGTTCGACATTGATTCCTTTTCCCGATACAAGGATGGGGTCACAGCCGACATCACAGGCAACCTGCTGAATCTCGAAGTGAAACTTGAGGGCTTTTCAACGCAGAAGCAGTCCCAGGTGCCGGAAAAACTCTATTATGACAACCGTGATATCTTGGATAAAAACACACTGCTGGCTGTTCATGCCTCCTGGCACCTGTTGGAAAAAGAGGGCAAGTGGTTTGTAACTGTGCGGAATTCCGTTGATTTCAACATGCTCGGATACTATTGGGGTCCTCCGATTGTGGATGCCAAAGACAACAGCATGATGCTGAACGATCTGGCCCGTGTGGATATTGTATTGGAAATGGGAAAAGGGGTACCGAACATTGTCGACTGCAAGACCGCTGTGAAATATGACAATCCGGCGCTTCTTTCCTTGAAGCACATCGGTCGGGAAGAGGGGCAGCTGCAGAACGGACCGGTCTTGGAATCCACCATGGAAGAAGCGTTTGCTGCCGCGGGTGGAGACATCAATACTTTCGAGTATGCCGAACAGCTTACTGTGAACGGTGTTTCACTTTTTGAGTTTACCGGTTCCATCGTTGATATCACCGTAACCGGCATGGGTCATGCCACGACGAGGGGAATGAAAATCGGAGATGCCATTCAGACTGTTGAGCGCCTGTATGGGAAACCGGATATCGGCTTCTCGGGCGATGATGTTGTATCTTACAAATGCACCTATGATTATCAGGGAAAACCAGCGGTCAATTATTTTCGCGGAATGGATGTCAGTTACAGGGATGGCGTCGTCAAGTCCTTTACGCTTTATCAGGTGATTCTGGACTGAGAGCGCATATGATTGAAGTCTGAGTTTGATCGGATATGCACTTCACGAATAGATGGGGGATAGAGATGAAATACTTTGAAAAGGGACAACCCGGAAGAACCATCATCGTTCGGCTCGATCAGGGAGACGATGTCCACGCCGGTGTTATGGAAGCCATCAAGGCCAACGGGATTGCCGATGGCTACATTGCATCCGGAATCGGCACTTTGGATCATTGCGTCCTGCACATGGTCATGACAACGGGATATCCTCCTGTGGAGTATTTCGCGGAATGGCATGACAAGCCTTTGGAAGTGGCCTCCATCAGCGGGATCATTGCAAACGGCGTCCCTCATATGCATACGGTCATTTCCGATGACAAGATGGCCTATGCCGGACATTTGGAGCCAGGATGCAGAATTCTGTATCTGGGTGAGATTGTAATTCAGGAGTTGCTTGGACAACCGCTGAAGCGGGAACGGAACAGCAGGAATATCAACGAGTTGACTGAGGTTTCCTGACGGTTTGCAATTCATGATGATGACTGGGTCTTGCGTTCTTCAGCAATGGCATTCATGACATCCTCTTCTGAGAGTCCGGTCATCTTTGCTATGTCATCCATCCGCATGCCGTTCTTGTATAGGCTTCGGACAATCTGATGAATGCCTTCGATCTTACCTTCGGCCAAACCTTCGGCCAAACCTTCGGCCAAACCTTCGGCCATTCCCAATGCTTTTCCTTCCCGAAGCCTTGATGCAAGCCGGGAATGCTCGTCAATAATGGCTATTTCACGTTTCACATAAGCGTATCGCGTCTCCGGGTCCATGCTTGCCTCTTCCAGTACATTGAAGGCATATTCCAAGGTGCGGTTCTTCTTGGACAAGACCTCCAGTTCATCCCTGCTTTCCGCGCGGATAAAGCGCAGCCAGTCCTCCAATGAAACATCATCCGAATCAATTTCTCCCTGCGCATTCGCAAGATTAGCATCCATATCATCGCCTTCACTTTCCAAATCCAATTTTGGCAGCTCCAGGAAATGTATTTCCAAAGCGTTCAGGTTTCGTTATCTGCGGCTGCGAATGGCCAGCCAGGCCGTCTTCATGGCGTCATAGAATATGACGGCGATGATGATTGCGAATGTCCATCGGAACTGTGCGGTAAACCACCAGGCAAGCGATTCAAGATGGAGAGACGTCAAAAACTCATCCCCGGCAATCAGGCTGGGACCGACCAGCATATAGACCAGCACGCCAATGCTGAAGAACTGCTGGAGAATGTAGGCAAACCGAGTTCCCAATTCCCAGCGCCCGCGCTGCAGAAGGATGATCT
>CAZFWQ010000462.1:0-2995 GCA_964522755.1 uncultured Oscillospiraceae bacterium
GTTCAATTCCCTGGCAGATTGATTTCCATATTATGACATTATCTGCATAATACTTCTTGTTGTGCAGCGAAGTGTTAGGTGTTGGTTCTATTTTCTTACAATGGAGATTTGGAGATGACCTCCAAGAGCATGGGCTACTTTGTCCAGGAATTCAATGCTTGGATTGTAATTGCCGGATTCAAGCCTTGATATGGCAGATTGCTTTGTGCCAACCAACTCTGCAAGGTCTTTCTGGCTTATTCCCATTTGATTTCTGATATCAATGATTTGTGCCTTCATGGTATATACTGCTTCCAGATTGTCATATTCTTTCTTTATTTCATCGTTTTGAAAATAGATCTTTTTTACATCCTCGTGATTCATACTACTACTTCCTTTCCTTATATAGGCGTATTCTTTTCTCTGCCAAATCGATGTCCCGTAGAGGTGTCTTCTCTGTTTTCTTCTTAATCCCATGGAGCAGGACAAACACGCCATGAGTGGAATGAAAGTAAAAAATGCGGAATATATTGCTGCTATGCTTCATTCGCAATTCCCATAATTCATCGGTTCCATCAAGTCGTCGAATATATGGCATTCCCAGCGATAACCCGAATTGTTGGAGCATATCGATTTCCCGAAATGCCTTTGAGAGTTCTTTGGGTGATAGTGTGTTGTAAAAATCAATAACCGGACATTTCCCATTTTCCTCATAGTACTCGATCGAATAAGCAATATCCCTCACCTCCATAGCTCATGATATCACTTATACGTTATATGTGCAATGTAAAACTTGCGATCCCTTTGCTGCTTGCCGACAGATTCCATCACTGATATTCTATTGTCATGGCATTAACCGTATAATGTGGGGGGTCATGAACAGAATTGAATTGAATAAGCGCGTTGAGGATGTTGGAACGTTGCTGATCAGGGAAAAAGGTTATATTGCCCCGGTTGATGTGTTCATGCGGATGGGGTTGTTGTCCGCAAAAGATTACGAAGCCTGGAGATCGGGAAGCGTTCCCTATATGGAGAAGGTTTGCGGAGCGAATCTTGGACAACTGTCCTTCATCATGTCATCGTTGCGGGAAAATGCAGCAAAAGGAAACCTGAAGCCGTCTTTTACCGCTTATCATCAATGGGGCAACAGTGGAAAGCGGGTGCTCCGTTTCAGCAAACATGGCGATCAGAAGATAGAAAGGGCGTATGCCACTCATCATGTATTGAAAGCTGTAATACCATCCGTTTCGGAATGAAGGCTGATGCCAATCTTCTGCGATATGGCAGAGCAAAGTAAATCAGGGTTGTCTATTTCTGAAGTTTGCTCTTGGTAGCGCGCAAGGTTTTCAGAGTGGTCTACATCGTTCGGAATGACAATGACAATGACATGATGTGCGTGATCTGACACCGAAAAAGAAAGCCTGCTTCACACTTGCCTGATCCAGCCAATGACGAAAACACTGCATATTGATTGTTCAAAACCGGTTTGTGATGTACACTTGTCTTGTATGGTAGGGGTACCTATCGGGTGGGCTGACACCATCAATCCGATATTCTTGCAAGACGTATGTGCTTGTAGTTGGCAGGCAACGGAAAAACCTGATAGACTTACCGAACGCATGTGTCGGCGGTTGGCGGACAACCAAAAAATCAGTCATTGGAAAGGGAGTAGATAGCGCTGCGGTGTTGTTGCTCCTATTTCTTTACAGGAGACGGCATGATTCAGTGGTATCATCGTAAGGGACTTTGGGAGTTCGGGAATGTGAAAGAGTATTGTTACCCCAAGAAGCAAAGGTATGTTCCAGCGGAATGGGAGAAGCGTGTGCTGAACCGGATTGTCAGGGACTCACGAATACGCTAATACTCAGAAGGTGGTGAAAAATGGTTGCGAAAAGAGATACTACAACAGTATTCGATGGAATCATGAGTGGCTTACAGGAGGCATTGATGTACGCCCATTGGGATGAAACGGCATGCAAGGTAACCCGTGTATCAGATGTGGTTATAGAACCAATTCCTGAAATCGGAAACTCTAGGTCCAAACCGTAAGGTAGTCACTGAACCTGTCCCGGAAAGTGTTCGCCGATGTTATAGGCTTATCAAGAAAACGGTGGAGCCTGAGGAGATCGTAAACACGCCAAAACGGCCAGGCATGGACGTGGCCAAGGTGGAGCGCTTGGGTGGGCAGGCACAGCTTGAAATATTGCCCAACGTGAGAGACAAACAGAAGTCAAGATGGCTGGAAAGGCTGCATAGTTTTGACTCGACTAAGACAATCATCAGTTGAGGGAAAGAAACCAGAGAACTGTTCTTACCCATATAAACCTGAATTGTACATGATGGCAACATCTGATAGGAATATCCTTCTCTATAGGGTCTGCTGCCCTTGAAAAGAATACATACACGGAAAACATCGCATTTGAGAAGGCGTGTTTGGCCGACATCTGCTCATGGCACAGATCTTTTCAGTAGATGAGTGATGAAAAAGCGATGGATGACCTTCGGGTACAGAATCCGACGAATTTGGCATAGATTCCTTACAAGCAAATTGCAAAACCCTTTAGTACGAGCATGTTGGTCATATTGGGCATTATTTCCAAACTGACATATATCAAAACATTAACGGTACTGATTAACGGTACTAAACCGCTAAATAGGGTTTATGTGCTATAAGAAAAAAACCCTGTAAGCCTTACGCCTACAGGGCCGGCCCGGCTATTCGCAAGCGAATGGCCTACACCGGTTCCGTACAAAAAAGCCACAGCTTGCGCTGAGGCTTTTTTGTACTATGGTTGCGGAGACAGGATTTGAACCTGTGACCTTCGGGTTATGAGAAGTTGGAAACTGTTTTTTCTGCTTCATCAAGTTGCAAAAGTCGCATCTGGTGCAGGTAGTACTTTTTCTAGTGGTAACAAGTTGAGTCCTATTCATCTAGATTGTTCTATAGAGGCGGTATTTTGTGGCGGTATAAAATTCGATCAAAATCCGACAAAAAGACATATTTGATCTTAATATC
>CAZFWQ010000463.1:0-2984 GCA_964522755.1 uncultured Oscillospiraceae bacterium
GGCATCCTGCGTGCACCGCTCTCCGACACGAGGGATTTCACCGATGTTCCCGTGGTGGATGCCGTCGTGGTGCGAAACGATGAATCTGGATCGGTGACCGTATTCGCGGCCAACCGGGATTTGTCGGAATCCGTTTCGTTTGAAACAGAACTTCGCGGGTTCGGTCCGATGAAGGTTCTGGAGCATTCAGTCCTGGCCAATGACGACATACACGCCTTCAACACGAAGGAAGATCCGGACGGATGGAAACCTTCTGACGGCCATCCTGCCGAAGTGCTCCTTCAACATGATCCGCCTTGTGAAGATCTGAACGCTCAGCCCTTGAGCCAATAGGCGCTCCCGTCCCGTTCGCGGTCCATGAAGCCGTATTCGATCAGGTAACGGCGGAGGGTGGCGTGATCGTCGTTGGCTATTTTCAGGACTTCCGATAGCTGTTTCTCCGTATACCTAACCCCCGGTTCAAATCGACGTGACAAGTGCGTCAGGATGGCCAACTTGCGTTTTTCCTTTCCGGGAAACTCCTTCAGCATGCCATCGGGCCCATCCGGGAAATACTTGGCGATTACTTCGTCATACTCCTTCTGCGTGCTGGCGTACCGTTCATCAACCATCACGGCGCTGCGTTTGACGGCCATGAACTCGTCCTGCGGCTTCCGCTGCGTCGGGGTGCGCTCCACAAGGGTCATCAGCGCCAGGAAGACATGTG
Source organism: uncultured Oscillospiraceae bacterium (assembly GCA_964522755.1). GTDB lineage: Bacteria > Bacillota > Clostridia > DSM-8532 > DSM-8532 > JAEWSN01. The sequence goes on from CAZFWQ010000463.1 coordinate 707, forward strand.
CCTGGCGTTCCCGTTCCCTCATCTGGAACCGGTGGTTGCGGACGGTGGAAGGGGAAATGCCCATTTGGGCTGCCGTATCCTTGTCGTCAAGCCCATCCATCATGCATTCAAGCAAAAGGCGCTGTGTGTCTGTCAGGCCCGTCAGGCGCCTGTCCAGTGAAGTGAGCCATTTCGCGGTCGATCCGTGAGCCGTCTTCACATGCTGGCGGGCTGCCCGGCCGGCATCGTACAGGCAGCCGTCAATCTCGTAGACGCGGCCTTCATCGAAGGTTCCATAGCATATCAGGCATGTATGCAGTCCGGCTGCCGCATCTGTCCTGATGCCTTCTGCCAGTTCCCCGGGACTGGCGGAGAAAAACAGGTTGTCATTGAAAATAACCGGTTCGTCCTGATTCATGCTCATGTCCTCCTATGCCGGCATTGCGGAATTACACAAGTGCCGGACTACTCGTTTCACTATGACCATTCATTTCATTATCAGGTAAATGCGCGGTGGCCATTTATTCCATCATCCGGAAAAGCCGCTGTGACCACTCACCCCATTATCCTGTAAATGCGCGTGTAAGTCAATATGTGTTTGAATATAGATAGACAAAACATAAAAATGTTTGTAAAATATAGATGAAAAGAATGGTTGAGGAGGATTTCGGAATCCTGTATGATGAAATGAATCCTGTCACACGCGGCCATTCTTGATGAACGGGGGAACCATGCTCACCAAAGACTTCTGGTACCACCTGCCCGAACACCTCATCGCGCAGCATCCGGCCCAGCCAAGGGATGCTTCCCGGCTCCTGGTCCTCAATCCGAAGACAGGCGCAATGACCCACGGCATATTTCACGACGTGGCGGACTTGCTTCTTCCGGGTGATTGCCTTGTGATCAACAACACGCGGGTCATTCCTGCCCGCCTGCTTGGCGTGGGGGAGGGCGGTGCGGCGATGGAATTCGTGCTTCTCAAGCGCCTTGTCCCGGATGAATGGGAAGTATTGGTAAAGCCCGGAAAAAAGGCGCGGGTCGGGTCCCGTTTCAGTTTCGGCAGCGGTTTGCTGAAGGCAGAAGTGATTGGCCTCATGGAAGATGGGACAAGGCGTGTCCGGTTTCATTACGATGGGATATGGGAACTGCTGCTTGATAAGGTCGGCATCATGCCGCTTCCGCCGTATATTACTGCTTCTCTGGAAGACAGGGAACGGTATCAGACAGTATATGCCCGTCATGAGGGTTCGGCGGCAGCTCCGACAGCCGGGCTGCATTTTACTCAGGATTTGCTGGAAGCCATCCGAAAAAAAGGAGTCATGATCGCGGAAGTGACACTTCACGTCGGCCTGGGCACATTCCGCCCCGTGAAGGCGGCAGACCCGCTTGAACACCGAATGCACGCCGAATCCTTTTCGATTGGGCAGGAGGCCTGCGATGCCATTCTGGCGGCTAGACGGCAGGGAGGCCGCATCATTGCCGTCGGAACCACTTCCGTCAGGGTGCTTGAAACTGTTGCCGCTGAAATGGCACTCAGGAAGCCCCATGCCGAACCTGCAGGAAACCGTGAATCTGCAGGGAGCCTTGAATCTGCAGGGGACCATGAATCTGCAGGGACAAATGAACCTGCAGGGATAAATGATTTTGCAGGGATAAATGAATCTACAGGAATGAATGAACCTGCAGGATGCAGGGAGGAAGAGTGTGAACCGGTACTGGCGCCCATGGAAGGCGATACCAGGATTTTCATTTGCCCGGGTTATCGTTTTCTCATTACGGACGGCCTCATCACCAACTTCCATCTTCCCGAGTCCACGCTCATGATGCTTGTTTCCGCCATGGCTGGCCGGGAACTGATTCTGGATGCGTATCGGGAAGCTGTTTCCAGGGAATACCGGTTCTTTAGTTTTGGCGATGCCATGTTCATCCTTCCCCGGAATGGTTGAACAGGCCAAATAGTGCAGATGCAGAAACCGGAATCCTTTCTTAATCAGATTCTAATTGCGGTGTCAGGCGTTCCTCATCCTGCCACGCTATACTTGGACCATAACAAGGATTGGAGGGCATTGACATGAATCGCGGCGGAAAATCCATCTGGGGTATCATTCTCGTTGCATTAGGCGTAATGATGATTCTCAACAACCTCAAGCTTTTCAGTTTCAGTTGGTTATGGGGGTTCAGCGCCCCGGTCGTGCTTTTTGTCATCGCTTTCTTTTTTATCGCGGGCTTCATCTCAAAGGGGCCGTCATCCGCAGGCCTGCTGGTCCCCGGCGGCGTGCTCGCCGGAGTAGGCTTCACA
>CAZFWQ010000464.1:0-2981 GCA_964522755.1 uncultured Oscillospiraceae bacterium
TCAGGTTATAGCGCAATCTGATCGGAGGGCTTTGACATGCAACAGAACAGGTTGTTTAGTGTTTGAGTAAGATAACGCAAATTCGTTTGCTGCTGGAGAATCTTTCCCCGAACGGATTGTTCATCAAATGTCAGGCGAAGGTCGAGGAAGAGGCTGTCGAAGTGATCCGCCTGGCGGAGCGCATGACACGACATTAGACATCAACTTGGAAACTACTGAAAACTTCATTGAAACTGTTCATTAAATCTGCAGATGGGATAGCAACATTGCAGTATTTGCTGAATTGTGCAAGGCTGTCATATTTATTTTGAGCCATTTGATGGAATGGAAGCAGGTCTACGGCATGAATGCCCTTTTTGCCCTTTAAAAACGCTGCAATTTTTTCCATTTCACATCTTGTATCGTTTACTCCCGGGATCACAGGCACGCGTATTCGGATCGTGGCTCCACTGCTTGAAAGCTTATCAAGGTTGTCCAGCAAACGGTGGTTGTCAACACCGGTAGCCTGCTTATGAACAGAAGGGTCAAGTGTTTTTATATCAAAAAGGAACATATCCACATAAGGAATTATTTCAAGAAAACAATTCCATGGCACATTACCAGCGGTATCCACCGCTGTGTGGATCTTCGCCTTTCTACAGCCAATAAGCAATGCCTTCAAAAAATCTATTTGATATAACGGTTCACCGCCTGAAAAAGTTGCCCCTCCTCCGGTAGCCAAATAAAACGGATAGTCCTTCAGGATTTCCGCCAATACATGCTCAGTGCTGACTTTTTCACCACATAAAGAAAGTGCTTTGGCTGAACAGGTTTCCGTGCATCTAAAACAGTTATGACAAGCAGTTCTGGTGAAAAGGATAGTTCCCCCGGATATCTGTCTTGCCCCTGATTGACAAACATTCACGCATTGCCCGCATCCGATGCATCTATTTGAAAAGAACTGTATCTCAGGCTGGGGGTTGATCGTTTCGGGATTGTGACACCACCCGCATCTCATGGTGCATCCTTTTAGAAAGATCGTGGTGCGGATTCCAGGTCCATCATGTGCCGAAGCTCGTTGAATATTTGTAATGATTCCATCCATATTGTCAATCCGCCATTTCATCTCTTTGAATGATCGTTTCCTGTGCGGATTTTGACATATCGACAAAAGCGGCACTATAGCCTGTTATTCTTACCATGAGGTCGCGGTATTTTTCAGGATCGGACTGCGCGTTTCGCAGTTCCTGTATGTCCGTGACAGAAAGCTGTGCCTGCATCCCACCTAAAGAAAAATAAGCCTGCAAGAGTTGTGAAAAAACTAATAGATTTTTCTCTCCGCGGACCATTCCGGGATTTATCTTGATATTCACTGCTCCTGAACATATCCGGTTCAAAGGCAATTTGGATAATGATTGGAACATTGCTGTCAATCCTTTCGTTGATGCGCCCCAAGCAGGCCCCGCATTCTGACTCAGGGGCATTCCTGCATGCCTTCCATCAGGGGTCGCACCTGTAGCTAACCCCACTCTGATGTTCGAAGTATCTGTTTCAAGGGAACACATTACGATCATACGGTCATCAGCAACTTTTTCGGTAACTTCTTCTACACATTGATAAAGCATATGCATGATTCTTGTTGCGTGAGTATTCACAGTGTCATCATCCTGACCAAATTTTGGAACACTCATACAATGCTGACGAAGAACCTCAAGATTCATAAAATCATTTTGCAGCGCTGATATAAAGTCATGCAGTTTGATTCTTTGGGATCGAAAGACAATTTCATCAAGGGCTGTCATCGAATCAATTAAACTGGCAATATATCCGAATGTGCATACAATCCCATCGTATTTGAGACTGCCGGTTTCCCAGGAGCATGCATTCTCTATTGATCCAACTAAAAAGCAATCATCAACCCGCAGTCTGCCGGGTCGCATTTTAGTATTCCCATCATGCATGGTTTTATATTTCCCTAAAAGCTTACTCCCCTCAAAACAGCATTGCAGTGCGAATTGCTGATATAGTTCTTCCATAGTGATACTGTTGCAGTCGGTTCGTTCATATGCCTGCTTCAATACATCCAATAAACAACCGATTGTCGAGATACTTGCACCTGCCGGGCGCTGCTGACCGGGAATATGAGGCCAGTTGCAGCCGTACATCTCATATGTAACGGCATCATCCTTATCAATCCCAGATGCGATCAATGAAGGAATGACAACCCCATCGTTATATACCATCATGGAAGAATTAGCGCACATTTTCCGACATGCCAACTGCCATACGTCTGCTGGGAAATCATCGGTGTATCGAATGACAATGACAGGATTTTCAAAACGAGGGACCACTTTTTCCAGGAAAAGCCTAGTCAACTCATTGGTGCATGAAGAGTTGTTAGTTTTCGTTCCCGCAAGCATTACATATTGGGGGGCGTCATAAGAAAGGTTCCGTTCCCAAGTTGTTTCACTTTCACTGCCAGCGGACATTTGATGTTCGCCACGCCCCAATATCAGGTTGTTTTTGCAATAGAAGTCCTCAATGAAGTCCCCGGCCATTTCATCTGTCAGGATTCCAGTCTGGATATCCCTTTTATAGAACGGATACAGATACTCATCCATTCGGCCAAAAGTCAATGTCGGATTCAAAGCGCAGATCGTGCAGTATACATACCCGACCAACCACACAAGCTGCAATGCTTCGCGGAAAGTTCGGGGTGCTCTTTCAGATAGCGCAAAACAGCTTTCAGAAGCATCTGTCAGCCCTACTGAGCGAGCAGCCTCCGCATATCTCTTTGCCAACACTTGAAAAGAGCGATAAACCAGTATCATACCTTCCAGAAAATCAAGAGTGTCCTTTGTGGCTCCTTGACTAACTCTTTTTTGGTATTCACGTTGAACCATTGCTTCCAATCCAACCAAACCATGTTTTATCAACCTTTCCCATGCAAAACTCTCATGGCCGCCGTCTATCATATAGGGTGGCCGGCAACCCATCTTTTT
>CAZFWQ010000465.1:0-2979 GCA_964522755.1 uncultured Oscillospiraceae bacterium
CCGGTGCTTCGGGACCGGTCACAAACACGGATACGGCCTGCGTGATGGCGATGGGCGCCTCCGTGCCGGAAGCGGCCGCTTCCACTTTTACCGTGAGGGGAGAGCTTCCGCGCTTTGCATCCGCCTGCGACTGGAAAGAGAAGGTGATTTTCTTCGATTCACCGGGTTTCACTGTTTTCAGGACAAATAGGTTCTGGGAGATCGGGAAAAAAATGTCGGCGGCAGCTTCTCCACTCACTTTCACCTGACCGGAGCCTGTGGTGCCAGAGTTTTTGATGACTACGTTCACAGAAACGGTTTCGCCGGGATTCACATTGGTTTTGGACGGGGTGACCGAGACGATGTCGATGGTGCTGTCATCGACAGGGGCGCCGGCCACGGGCAGCCAGATTTCCTGGGTGTCATCTGTTTTCGTGCCGCGCGCGTCACTGTATTCAAGCTTGAAGCCGATGGGAGCGGAACCGGCTTTCAGGGCGGCGCCTGCTTTCAGATTCAACGTGAGTACCTTCTGCCCGGATCCGTCGATGCGGTCCCAGGAAAGGCGGCTGCTGCCGGATGACAGCATGAATCCATCGGCGGTAAGTCCTGTGAGGTTGATTCTGACATTGTTGACGGGCAGGCTTCCTTGGTTTCGTATCGTAAGGGGCAGGGAGAATTCACCGCCCGCCGCGATGGCCGGAACCGGTGTGCCCGCTTCCACCTGCAAAAGTCCGGGAGTCATGGCGTTCCTGACCGTGAGAGCAAGGCGGGCCTCCGCTTCGAACGGGTCGTTCCAGGGATTCGAATAGGTCATGTGCAAAGGCATCTTGTACGTGCCCGCAGCGGAATAGGCATCCGTCGTGACCGACATGACCAGTTCAACACTGCTGTTCGGCTTGATTTCAGAAACGGGAAGCATGCTTCCGAAGGAGGCTGCCGTAAAGGGAGAAGTATTGACATCCGCCAAGGCGACAGTCACATTTTTCGCCGAGTATGAAAGGTCCGTATTCTTCACAAGGATGCGGATTTCATTCTGCTGACCGCCATCGGTGAAGTTCGTGCCGGAGATTGTTACGGAAAGGAGGGGTTTGAACTTTGTAGTGTCGGTTGGAGTGGAAGGCAAAGGCGCAGGCGATGGCGTAGGCGACGGCGAAGCGACGGCGGACTTCACTGTTACCGATGTGTTGGTTTCCGAGAGGGTGCCGCCGAGTTTATACACCAGGCGGACCGGGATGCGTCCATCCGCTCCTGACCCTGTGAAGCGCATCGGGATACTGACGGAAAAACTGTCAAGACCGCCACCTGCAATGGTAAGCGCCCGTTTTGCCGCCGGTTCGGGGATGAAGACGGAACCGCCGTTATCCAGTGCGATATTTGCCGCATCGGCGAAATCGATCAGCAGCTCCGTAACGACTCCGGCAGATACATTTTTATATGTCAATGTCAGGTTGAAAGCTGTATCTTGTGTGACCGTATCGACACTCTGCACCGCAGTCAGAACGATATCGGGGCTTGTGACCGCCGCGCCGGCCTGCAAGGGGAGCATGCCCATCAGCATGGTCAAAACCAGCATGACAGGAAGGCCCATGCCCTTCCTGCCGGGACGTTTCAATGGTGCCGCACTTCCTTTTCCCATCCTCATTTGCTTTGTACCTTCCTTTTTCCGAAAATGCCGGTTGAAACTTTTTTCTTTTTCGCCGTTGAGGGGCCTGCTGTGACAGGGTCAGGTTCCGGAAGTACTGCGGTATTTTCCAGGGAATTGTCTTCCTCAGAACCAGCCTTGTCCCCTGCTTCCTCGGTACTGGCCTTGTCCCTTATTTCCTTGATACCGGTCGCATCCGTCAGCGGACTATCGGCGGCAGCCGGCGGTGCGCCGGCATGATGGGCGGGCCCGTCTTCAATGCCCTCAATCCTGCCATCGCGGATTTTCACCAGCCTGGTGGCATATCCCGATATCTCAAGGTCGTGCGTGACAATGACAAGGGTGATATTCCGCTCCCTGGCCAGGCGGGTCATCAAGTTCATCATTTCATAGGTCGTGTGCGTATCCAGGTTGCCAGTCGGTTCATCGGCGAAGACAATACGCGGATTGTTCGCGAAGGCTCTGGCTATGCTGACGCGCTGCTGCTGTCCGCCGCTCATTTCAGAAGGCTTGTGCCGCATCCGGTCTTTTAGCCCGACAGAAACAAGCAGTTCTTTTCCCGCCTTGTTTCGCCTGGAAGGCGATATTCCCGCAAACATGAGCGGCAGTGTGACGTTTTCCAGCGCTGTGAGGGTGGGTATCAGGTAATAGCTTTGGAATATGAAACCGACATGCCGCTGGCGGAACAAGGCCAGCCGGTCTTCCGACAGTTTTTCGATATGGGTTTTCCCCAGAATGACGGATCCCTTGCTGGGCCTGTCCAGTCCGGCCATCATATGGAGGAGCGTGGACTTTCCGGAACCTGAAGGTCCCTGCATGCAAAGGATTTCACCCTCATGCACATCAAGGGTGACGCCATCCACGGCGGCGATTCTTTCCTGTCCCATGCGAAAGATGCGGTATACGTTTTCCAGGTGCATGACTGTCGCCATGGCGTGCTCCTTCGGTTTCTCATGATTGCAGCGCTGGCGGATCCTCGGCAGCCCGCCCGTTTGCGCGGACCCTGTTCCCGCTTCATATATTGACGTGCCGGGACGCCGCATGGTTCATTCGGGAATAAAAACTTTCGGGTCGCGCTTGTTTGTGCATACAAAAAGTTCCATATGTGACTTTTTGTGTTGTAACCATCATATCATGATTGATTCCGGAATGAACCATGAAGACATCACCGGAATGAAGGAATCCGCGACGGCTGTCCCTGAGTGGTGAAACCCATGAATGCCGCTGCATAACGAGGAAATCCGCGACGGCTGTCCCAATCCGAAGGGACCCTGGCCCTATTTCCAATTTCATCCCGGGTAATACGATGAAGAGGATCCATCGAAAAATCTTTATGGAGCGGGACGAGTCCCGCAGAT
>CAZFWQ010000466.1:0-2976 GCA_964522755.1 uncultured Oscillospiraceae bacterium
GTTCCTGCCTGTTCGTGTTCTGCAACCGGGAGCGTGACCGGCTCAAGATCCTGCAGTGGGACCACAACGGGTTCTGGTTGCACTACCGTCGGCTGGAGCGCGGACGGTTCCAGTGGCCGACCGGGGAAAGGTCAACACTTTACCGGACAATTTGCTAAGCCACTGTCTGTAACAAGCGCTGCTGCCACTGTTCGAGGTATTGGATGGGGCTGAGATAGCCGAGGCGCTTCTGGGCTCGCTGTCGATTGTAGAAGACCTCGATGTACTCGAATATCGCTTGTCGGGCTTCCTCGCGTGTCGGATAGAAATGCCAGTGGACGATTTCTTTCTTCAATATGGCGAAGAAGCTTTCACTCCAGGAATTGTCCCCAGGCATCCCGACTCTGGAGAAACTTTGCTGCCATCCAAGACCGGCCACCTGGTCCATGACTTCCTTTGCCGTATATTGGCTGCCTCGGTCGCTGTGGAAGATCACGCCAGCTGGCAGCCGCCAGAGATCCTGTGCCTTTCGGATCGTATTCGAGACCAGTTCCGCCTTCATCTTCTCCGACTGCGATTCGGCCAGCACCGTGTTCGTCAGGACGTCCCGGACCTGGCACAGATAATCGAAGCCTTCCCCGGTGCGGATGTAGCTGATATCGCTCGACAGGACTTGGAAGGGGTGATCGATGTCGAGGTCCTTGGTCAGATTCTTGTAGATGTCACCGCGCGATTTCCGGCTGTCGGTCAAAGAACGCTGTCTACGCCTGCAGTGGCTCGATTTCAGGCCCTCTTCCGTCATGATCCGCTTGACGACCGGGAACGAGGCCTGATAACCGTCTCGTCGCATACAGCCACATATGCGGTCCGCTCCGTAGACTCCCTTGCCTTCTAGATGGAATAAATCCTTCACGATTCGGCGAACCTCCTGATCCCGCGCCGCCCGATTCTCTCGATCCTTCAGCCATCCATAGTACCCGGATGTCGATACGTCCAATGCCCTGGCCCACTTCGCGGTGGCGTGCCGTTCCTGCTGCTCCATGAACCGATAGCTTTCCACAGGAGTTATCTTTGATTCTTTGCGAAGTAAGCCGAAGCTTTTTTTAGGATGTCGTTCTCCTCTTCCAGCTCGGCGACCCGATATCGCAACTTCTGAACTTCGTCCTGTTGCTCCGCCATCTGGGTCTTGTCGCCGTCGGGCGTGTATTGCCTCCGCCATCGATGCAGCAGATTGGCATTGACCCCCAGACTCGCTGCAGTTGCCAGAATCGAGCGTTCGCTGCTATAGCTCAATCGTACGGCGCGCCTCTTGAATTCCTCGTCGAATTTCCTTCGGTTGTTTGGCATCTTCTGACCCTCACGTTCTTGACCCTATCTTACCAAACTGTCCGATATTCTAGCACCGACCCCTGCATGAACATGAAGCACTTGGAGCACTACGAAAGGGTCCACTGTCAACTCTTATAGATGATCACAAGCGTGATTGCGGAAACAGCACAAAACGCTGTAAAAGAAACTCCCCATAGATATATCCAAAAGTGTTTCAGCCTAAACAGACACAAATATACTTTCGCTAGTTTTGAAGCCAACCAAGCACTACTCACTATGGAATTCACTATGATTGCAGATAACCCAGAAGGAAAGTAAATATCAAGAGCAGGGAATCTGAATATATACGCTGCCAAGCAAGCGAATACGAGTCCGACAATAAATATCATGTTGATTACTATTCGTACGATTTTCAATTTGTAAATATGAACATTCCTTTCAGTTGTGATGTTATCTGTATGCCGATACATTAATACCAATGTTGATAATCTTAGAACATGCGAAATGATAAGCAATACTGCACCGATCAAATACACTTGATATTGAATAACAAATCCCTTGATTCCTAGTTCCATCTCACAACCTCGTACATGAGTTGGTTGGATTTCCATACCGATCTTATTTGAAACTTATTATATTGCTTTGCGTATTTAATTGCGAGACTCAACTGAGCAAGCTCGTAAATTGTCCAGGTAGCAGCAAAGGGGAAGGAGTTCACTCCAAAAAGCCCTAGAGGTATTGATATCGCAGATGCAGTTCCTGCGGAAGCAAGCTCCAGAGCAACACTGATTTTTATACTCTCGATTGAAATTCCAAGATAGGCATTCGCATAAAAGGCTAAATATGATGTGAAATTGATTATCGCTTTTCTACATTGATATGTACCTATGTATATTCCAGCAATGGTGTTCCAATTATATTTCCCCCTTGAAACGAGGTGCCCGTCCATGCAGCTCCGCCCCAAGCGCTGTAATATCCACTAGCGTCTTGTTTCATAACTGGATTATTATCACAGTATGTGTAAAGATTCTTTAAGTAATGCATGCAATTGACATCAACCGCTGTAGGCTGATCGGCATTAATCATTCTCGCTAAGTCTGGAGAAAAGTACCTACTGTTCAAGTAGTACAATCCCGATTCCACATCATACAGATATCCTCGATATCGGTATGAGTTCTTTGTGGCAAGTCCCAGACCGGTGCTGTCGGAAGATGACACAATCCGTCCCCACGCGTCGTATGCGTATTGAACGACGACATCGCCATTCACGTTCGTCAATCCGATGATGTCGTCCTGAGCATTTCGGACATAATAGAACACAGTCCCGTTCAGGTTCATCGAAATCAAGCTGTCAACATTGTCGTATCGATAGTAGATGTTGTTCGTCCCATCCGATTCCTGGGCGACTCTATCCCCAACCAACGTATAGGTCGTCGTCACACCATTCACGGTCTTGCTCGTGCGGATCCCGTCCATATTGTATGTATAGGAGATGTTCGTCCCGGTCTTGCTCAACCCGACGAGATTGCGTCCACCTTCCCAGGTGTAGGTCCACGTGCCATCCGTCAGTGGGTTCCCCAAACCGTCATAGGTAATCGACGCCCCATTGTCCAAACTTTCTACTACTGGATTGTCAGATGGATCCGTTTCCCGTCCCGCATCGTTACA
>CAZFWQ010000467.1:0-2962 GCA_964522755.1 uncultured Oscillospiraceae bacterium
TGCCTTCTTGATTCAGGATGGCACATTCGGTATAATCAGTAAATATCATGAAAAATATGGGATGCATGCCAATCGGGGGCAAGGGAGGCTGAGGAATGGGAAGAGCCTTGATCATTGGCGCGGGGGGCGTGGCGAGTGTCGTGGCGCACAAGTGCTGCCAGATTCCGGACGTATTCGGTGAGATCTGCATCGCCAGCAGGACCGTTGAGAAGTGCGACGCGCTGAAAGCCAAGCTGGAAGGCGGACGGACGCGGGTCAGCACGGCGAGGCTGGACGCCGACCATACTGAAGAGGTCTTTGCACTGATAAGCGCTTTCAAGCCGGATATCGTCATCCACGTGGCGCTTCCCTACCAGGACCTGGCCATCATGGAAGCCTGTCTGGCGGCAGGGGTTCCTTATCTGGACACGGCGAACTATGAACCGCCGGACGTCGCGAAATTCGAATACGGCTGGCAATGGGCTTACCGGGAACGCTTCGAAAAGGCCGGCCTGACCGCCGTGCTCGGCTGCGGATTCGATCCCGGCGTCACGGGTGTCTTCAGCGCCTATGCCATGAAGCATCATTTTGACGAGATTCACGAGATAGACATACTGGATGCGAATGCCGGCGACCATGGATACCCGTTCGCAACCAATTTCAATCCGGAAATCAATATCCGCGAGATAACCGCCAATGGGCGCTATTGGGAAAACGGGGCGTGGGTGGAGACATTGCCCCTCGCAGTCCGGCGCACATACGACTTTCCCGAGATCGGTCCCAAGGATATGTACCTGCTGTACCATGAGGAATTGGAGTCTCTTGCCCTGAACATCAAGGGTCTGAAGAAGATCCGCTTCTGGATGACCTTTTCCGAAAGGTATATCATGCACTTGCGTGTTTTGGAAAATGTGGGAATGACATCCATAATACCCATAGAAATTCATGGTGTGAAGATCTCACCGCTGCAGTTTCTCAAAGCCGTTCTTCCGGACCCCGCGTCGCTTGGATCGCGCACAAAGGGAAAGACCAATATCGGCTGCATCTATCGCGGACTCAAGGATGGGAAGCCGAAAACCTATTACGTCTACAATGTCTGTGTCCATGAGGACTGTTATGCGGAAGTCGGTTCGCAGGCCATATCCTACACCACGGGCGTGCCGGCCGTGATTGGCGCGATGATGGTCCTGAAGGGCCTCTGGAAGAAGCCTGGCGTGCACAATGTAGAGGAGTTCGATCCGGACCCCTTCATGGATGCGCTGAACCTGTACGGATTGCCCTGGCAGGAAAGTTTTTCTCCTGTTTTGGTGGATTAGCGACGCCTTGCAGCACAGACCAAATTCTGATGGCGTTTTCGGCAGGCAGCCGTAAACACGGCGCACGGAACCCTTTTCATTCAAGTCTGTGCGCTTCCGCAACAGCCGCCGGGCTAAAAATCACATGCATCACTGGAGGTTTTTTTGGAATCAGCAGACCTGGACTTCAGCAATTTGCCCACTCCGTGCTATGTTGTGGACCAGAGGCTTCTGGAACGCAACCTGAAAATCCTGGATTCGGTGCAGAAACGGGCCGGATGCCGCATCCTGCTTGCGTTGAAGGGATTTTCGATGCATGCGGTGTTTCCGCTTGTCGGAAGATACCTGGCGGGCGTCACGGCGAGTTCGCTGTTCGAAGCACGCCTGGGGTTTGAGAAAATGGGGCAAGAGGTCCATGTGTATTCGCCATCCTACATCCCGGACGATTTTGATGAATTGCTGGGGTATTGCGACCACATGGTCTTCAATTCCTTTGATCAGTGGACCCGATACAAGGGGAAGGTACAGGCATTTGCAGGGAAACACATATCATGCGGACTTCGCGTGAACCCTGAATATTCGGAAATCGCGACGCCCCTCTACAATCCCTGCTTTGCCAATTCACGGCTGGGGATTCCCCTGGCCAACTTCCGTCCCGATGAACTTGAAGGGATCGAAGGCCTGCACTTCCATACCCTGTGCGAACAGAATTCGGACGCCCTGGCCAGGACCGTGCCCGTGGTGGATGAAAAATTCGGAAGGTACCTGCGGAACATGAAGTGGATAAACATGGGAGGCGGGCACCACATAACCCGGCCGGACTATGATCTGGACTCGCTGGTCCGCTCCATCTGCTTCTTCAAGGACAAGTACGGCCTGGAGGTCTACCTTGAGCCGGGGGAAGCCATCGCGCTGAACACCGGGTACCTGGTCTCCACTGTGCTTGACGTGGTGGAAAACGGCATGCGGATTGCGCTGCTGGATACCTCCGCGGCCTGCCACATGCCTGACGTCATCGAGATGCCCTATCGGCCCGACGTCATTGGCGCCGGCGCGCCGGGTGAATTCGCTCACACGTACCGGTTGGGAGGGCCCACATGCCTTGCCGGCGACATCATTGGGGACTATTCGTTCCGAAAACCGCTGAAGCCGGGAGACCGCCTCATCTTCCGCGACATGGCCCATTACACGATGGTGAAGAACAACATGTTCAACGGCGTGAACCTGCCTTCCATCGCCTTGTTCGATGAAACGGCCGGAATGCGCATCTTGCGCACATTCGGGTATGAAGATTACGCATCGCGCCTTTCCTGAACGGTTTCAAGGAATTCAAAAAGCGCTTCACATACTTTGCGGCCATAAAGGAGGAATTTTCATGCAGGCACTGGTGAACATTACCGTAGGGGATCTGCTGCACGAGATGGCGACACGGTTTCCCGACCGGGAAGCCGTGAAGTACACGGACAGGGACTACCGCCGCACCTGGAAGGAACTGGATGAGGAAACCGATCGCATTGCAAAAGGTTTTCTTGGGATGGGCGTGAAAAAAGGGGACCATGTGGCCATATGGGCAACCAATGAGCCTGAATGGCTGCTCACGCTGTTTGGCAGTGCGAAAATCGGGGCGGTGCTGGTCACGGTCAATACCAACTACAAGGTGTTTGAATCCGAGTACCTGCTGCGCCAGT
>CAZFWQ010000468.1:0-1399 GCA_964522755.1 uncultured Oscillospiraceae bacterium
CGCCTCTTTGGCTGCCGGATTCCGGACTTCCCGCGAAAACCCATGTTCCTGATCCCGACCTGGCAGCCGAATACGGCTTGAGATCGCGATCAGTCCTTGACCTTTCGGCCCTCGATGATTCTTTCCTGCACGCTCTTCGGAACTTCGGCGTAGTTCGCGAATTCCATCGAGAACGTGGCTCTGCCCTGTGAACTTGAACGGACGGAGGTCGCATATCCGAACATCTCGGACAAGGGCACGTGCGCCGTGATGGACTGTCCGCCCGAACGGGATTCCAGGCCGTCGATGCGGCCGCGGCGCGAGCTGAGGTCGCCCATGATGTCGCCCATGTAATCGTCCGGGGTCATGACGACCACCTTCATGATGGGTTCGAGGAGCATCGGATCCGCCTTGCGCATCGCTTCCTTGAATGCCATGGAACCGGCAACCTTGAACGCCATTTCCGAAGAGTCGACTTCATGGTAGGAACCGTCGATGAGGCGGACCTTGAAATCAAGCACTTCATATCCGGCGATGATGCCGCTCTTGGAAGCTTCCTGAATGCCCTGGTTGATGGGGTTGATGTATTCCTTGGGTACCGTGCCTCCAATGATTTTGTTTTCGAACTCGTAGCCCTTGCCGGGTTCATTCGGTTCCATCTCGATGACGCAGTGGCCATATTGGCCGCGGCCGCCGGACTGGCGGATGAATTTGCCCTCGGCTGTGACCGACTTGCGGATGGATTCACGATATGAAACCTGGGGGGCTCCGACATTGGCTTCGACTTTGAATTCACGCATCATGCGGTCCACGATGATTTCCAGATGGAGTTCACCCATGCCCCTGATGATGGTCTGCCCGGTCTCCGCATCCGTGTGGACGCGGAATGTGGGATCTTCTTCCGCGAGTTTCTGGAGTGCGACGCCCATTTTTTCCTGACCGGCCTTGGTTTTCGGTTCGATGGCGACGGAAATGACGGGTTCGGGGAAGTTCATTGATTCCAGTATGATGGGGTGGCTTTCCACGCACAGGGTATCGCCGGTGGTGGTGTTTTTCAGGCCGACCGCCGCCGCGATGTCTCCCGAGTACACAGTGTCTATCTCAAGACGGTTGTTCGCGTGCATCTGCAAAATGCGGCCGATGCGTTCGCGTTTGTCCTTGGTGGCGTTGAGCACGTAGGATCCTGCATGGATTGTACCGGAATAGACGCGGAAAAACGAAAGCCGCCCGACGAACGGATCCGTCATGATCTTGAAGGCAAGTGCCGCGAAGGGGGCGCTGTCGTCTGCCGGGCGTTCCTCTTCCACATCGCTGTCGGGCAAAACTCCGCGGATGGCCGGAATGTCCAAGGGGGACGGCAGGTAGGCGATGACATTGTCCAGCAGCTGCTGGACACCTTTGTTCTTATAGGAGGATCCGC
>CAZFWQ010000468.1:1409-2961 GCA_964522755.1 uncultured Oscillospiraceae bacterium
CGCAGGTGACGGGGATGACCTTGACGGCAATTGTCGCAAGGCGGATGGCATCTGACAATTGTCCGGCCGAAATCTCCTCGCCGTCCAGGTACCTCGCCATCATGTCCTCATCCATGTCTGCCACGGCTTCGATGAGGATGATGCGGTATTCGGCGGCCATGGCCTTCAGGTCGTCCGGGATTTCAATCTCGTCGATCTGTTTTCCAAGGTCGTCGCGGTGTACGTAGGCTTTCATGGTGACGAGGTCGACAATACCCGCGAACGAGTCTTCCTTGCCGATGGGAAGCTGGATGGCCACCGCATTTGCGCGGAGGCGGTCCTTCATCATGGCAATGCAGTTGAAAAAATCCGCACCCATGATGTCCATCTTGTTGACATGGGCGATGCGCGGCACGTTGTACCGGTCGGCCTGGCGCCAGACTGTCTCTGACTGGGGCTCCACGCCGCCTTTCGCGCAGAACAGGGTCACGGAGCCGTCCAGCACCCGAAGCGAACGTTCCACTTCGACGGTGAAGTCAACGTGGCCCGGCGTGTCGATGATGTTGATGCGATGCCCCTTCCACTGAGCGGTGGTCGCGGCGGACGTGATCGTGATGCCTCGTTCCTGCTCCTGCTCCATCCAGTCCATGGTTGCGGCGCCTTCGTGAACCTCGCCGATCTTGTGCGTGCGGCCTGTATAGAACAGGATACGCTCGGTCGTCGTGGTCTTGCCGGCGTCGATGTGCGCCATGATCCCGATGTTGCGCGTATTGGCGAGGCTGAATTCTCTGGGCATTGATACCCTCCTCTCGTTCTGGTGGCCGTTCGAAGGGCCCCGGGTCAGGAAATGATTCCCAAGCCGGTGCCCCGCGTCCGATCCAGATGATGCGGTTCATGTTGTCATGAGGCGAAGGGTAAGGATGACCCCTTCTGCCCTGTAAATGCTTATAAAGGAAATCTGAACCTGAATGGCAAGGACCGCATTTACAGTAGAATCCGGAACGGCCGCTTCAAAAGAAACAGCCGGCATTACCAACGGTAATGTGCAAATGCCTTGTTCGCTTCGGCCATTTTGTGGACGTCTTCCTTCCTTTTGAAAGCTCCGCCCATATTGTTGTTCGCGTCCATCAACTCGCCCGCGAGCCTCTCCTTCATGGTCCTCTCGCTGCGCTTGCGGCTGTTGGTGATGAGCCAGCGCAGGCCCAGGGCCTGGCGGCGTTCCGGACGGACTTCCATCGGGACCTTGTAGGTGGCGCCGCCGACACGGCGGGCTTTGACCTCCAGGACAGGCATGATGTTGGCCATCGCGGTCTGGAATAATTCCAGCGGGTTCTTGCCGGTCTTGGTCTGCATGATCTCGAAGGCATCGTAGCAGATTTGCTGTGCAATGCCGCGTTTGCCGTCCATCATGAGATTGTTGATCAGCTTCGTCACTATCTTGTCGTTGTATATCGGATCAGCCAGTACATCCCGTTTCGGGACATGTCCTCTTCTTGGCACTTGTCTTCCCTCCTCTTCACGATCACACGGCTACGCCTTGCGGCTTCCGGTATCGCGGGTACTCGTTCCGCCT
>CAZFWQ010000469.1:0-2905 GCA_964522755.1 uncultured Oscillospiraceae bacterium
CCATCCGGTTTCCCGGCCTGTCTCCGCTTCGTTTGCCATCCGCTTTTCAGCGTTTGCTTCATGTAACGGAGACAGCTTTCATATACTATCAGATCCGCCTCTTCATGTCAACCACTTTGTTAGCCCCGATTACTGGCTTTCGGCCAATGACCGCGAAATGGTGTGATTTCCGCTGTTCCTTTTGTGGAGCAGGTTTCACGTCTTGACCGAATCGGATTTCGATTCGTTTCAGCGTTCCGGAAGGCGCTTGACCATAGTACCACGGACATGATGATGCGTCAAGCCTAATTTAAAAGCCTAATTCAGAAGCCCAATTCAGAAGTCCAATTTAGAAGCCTAATTTAAAAGCCTGATTTAGAAACCTAATTTAGAAGCCTGATTCAGAAGCGGAGTTTATACAGGTTGTCAGTTTGTGCGCTGCCTGACTAAAGCGTTTCTGCAGATGTGAAAGTAATAAATGAACCAACTGGTGAGTCCCAGGACTTTGAGCGCGTCTTCCAGTGTGTCAATGAACATGTCATTTTGTAAGATAAACTTCTCGAAAGCGCCGCTCACGCCATCATGGAGGATGCCGATCCCAAGATCGAGAACAATCGATATCCCGAAAAATACCGCGGCAATCAACAGCATCAGAAAACTTGAATTGATTATGATCTTTCGAAAAAATACCAGATACACCAGCATCATCACCAGGTAAAAGGCAAGAACAACGCCTTCGGACACACCAAGATACTTCGGAGCCAAGGTTTCATGAAACATGAACAGGTCATCAACCATGAGAAAAAGCGATATCAATCCCGACGCAATGATAAAGAGCCTGGAATTATCTCGCCATCCCTCCATCAGGCTGGCACTGAACAGGCACATGACGGCAACGGCACACCACATCATGACGCCAACATAGGATACGGAACCGACATATGCCGACAATTGGCTGACAGCCGCCGGATCCTTGAAAAAGAGGCGTGGATCAAGATTTTTCAATTGACACAATAGGGCAACAAGCAAGAAAATCAACAAAATCGGAATATAGAATACATATGATTTCTTGTACTCGGCAAATTGTCTCCTGATGCTTTTCATGATAATCCATGCTCCTTTATCTCATCGGAGTCGGCGATTTCTTTCATTTGAGAGCGTGCCACCTCTCCTTACTTGCCCCAGATGACCTTATCCACGATCTTGGCATAACTCTGAATAATCTTGACTACCTTTATTGAAACATTGGCGTCGACATAATCCGATGCCAACAACCCCTGCTCCCCATTCACTTTCATGGCGACAGCGAGCTCAACGGCCTGCAGAATGTCATCCCCGGTAATCCCGCCAATGACCATCGTCCCCTTATCAAGAACTTCCGGCCGTTCGGTTGACGTGCGGATCAACACCCCGACAAACCCCATCATGGCGCTTTCCTCTGAAAGGGTGCCACTGTCCGACAGCACGCAGAAGCTCTTCTTCTGCAGGCAGTTGTAGTCAATGAATCCAAATGGCTTCAGGTTCCTGACCAGCGGGTGGAACTGAAACTTCCGGGACTCGATGAACTTCATGCTTCGCGGATGGGTGGAATAAATCACCGGCATCTGATAGCGTTCAGATATGTCGTTGATGGCTGTCATCAAGGAAAGGAAATTCTTCTCATTGTCTATGTTCTCTTCCCGATGGGCAGATACCATGATGTACTTGCCCGGTTCCAATCCAAGCCGGCTTACCGCATCGGAGGCATCAATCCTGTCCATGTGTTCCCGCAGGACTTCCTGCATGGGGGAACCGGTGACGAAGATGTGTTCCTTGCGTATCCCCTCCGACAGAAGGTAACGACGGCTGTGCTCCGTATATGGCAGGTTGATGTCCGAGATATGGTCAACGATTTTCCGATTGATCTCTTCCGGTACGTTCTGATCGAAACACCGGTTGCCAGCCTCCATGTGGAAAATCGGCACCTTCAGGCGCTTGGCGGAAATGGCCGACAACGCGGAATTCGTATCTCCCAGGATAAGAAGGGCATCAGGCCTTTCCTTCAGCAGCACATCATAGCTTTTCGAGACGATGTTGCCCATGGTCTCGCCAAGGTTGCCGCCCACGCTCTCCAGGTAATAATCCGGCGCCCGAAGACCCAAATCTTCAAAAAACACCTGATTGAGCGTATAGTCCCAATTCTGGCCCGTGTGAACCAGAATTTGGTCGAAGTAACGGTCACACGCTTTGATGCATGCTGAAAGACGGATAATCTCCGGCCTGGTGCCGATGATGGTCATCATTTTCAATTTCCGCATTATCATCCTCCATAACCGACAATGTAAAGAGAAAATCAGGTGGACCGATCCATCACCACAAGTGAGTAACAATGATGTGGCAATCCAGTCTCATACTACCAGAAATACCGTATCCGGCTTATTTGGATCGAAAGCCTCATTCGCCCACATTATCGTGATCATGTCACAATCTCCCGTATTGCTGATGTTGTGGGTATACCCCACAGGGATGTCCACCACTTCCAGTTTGTCACCGCTTACCGGATAAGAGAAGATATCAGGGCAACCGATTTTCCGGAACCGGATTACGCCGGAGCCGCTGACAACCATGAACTTTTCACATTTGGTGTTGTGCCAGTGGTTTCCCTTGGTAATGCCGGGTTTGGCTATGTTGACGGAAACCTGGCCGCGATCCGGGGTCTTGATGAACTCCGTGAAGGAGCCGCGACCATCCACATTCATCTTCAGCGGATAGCTGAACATGTTTTCCGGCAAGTAGCTGAGCCAGGTGCTGTAAAGCTTCTTCGTGAATGCATCAGCCATATTTGGAACTGAACGATCATCCCGGCTGGCCTTGAAAGATTGCAGCAACTGGACGATTTCCCCCAGGCGAACCGAATGAACCGGCTCGATCGTATGGAAACCAGCTC
>CAZFWQ010000470.1:0-1658 GCA_964522755.1 uncultured Oscillospiraceae bacterium
GGTTTCCGGAAGGAGTGAAAAATCACGCGAGGGTGTATTGAAAACCCTCAGTACATTCAAGGATCAGGTTATTTATGTCGCATGCGATGTGACAAGCAAATCACAGCTGGAACACCTCTGGGATGAATCCGTGAAAAAATGGGGGAGTGTTGACTGCTGGATCAACAACGCCGGTCAGAACTGCCCTCATGCCGTTGTTCATGAAACCGGCACGACGGCTGTCGATGCCGTGATCGACACGAATATCAAAGGCGTGTTTTTGGCTCGCAAGTCGCTGCGAAAAACATGCTGGCGCAGGGTAGCTGCCAAATCTGGAACATGGAAGGCCTCGGATCCAACAACATGATCGTTGAAAAAACCGTCCTGTATGGCACGACAAAGCATGCACTGACCTATTTCACAAAAGGGATTGCAAAGGAACTTACCGGTACCCGGGTAATGGCGGGCCGTCTTTCTCCGGGCATGATGCTGACAGACTTCATCACCAAAACCCCAGGCGGTGAAAAATCACCCGTGATCGAGGAAAAGCAGTTTCGGAAGCTGTTCAACATCCTGGCAGACAAGCCGGAAACCGTTGCCGCATTTTTTATTCCCCGGATTCTTTCGAACACAAAAAACAATGCCCACATCGTTTGGCTGACTTCAGCCAAGGCGGCGGGCAGGTTCATGACGTCGGCCTTTATCAAGCGAAAGATCCTTTAGGCGCTAAGCCTTATCAGAAAAGGAAAGGCCGCTCTTATCCCCTGACTGCAAGTGGATGCCAATTTCATCCAACGAGTCCAGGTGTCGCCTGCCATGAACCATTAGGGTGCTTTCTTGGGATCATTCGGAAACAGCCGTCCTTGGCGCACGGGAATCAAATATCGGCGACAGGCACATTCCCCTGCAGCCAGTTCAGCTCGCTGTCCAGCATGTAGCGCCTGGACCAGTTGCTTCCGACTGGAACCCATTGTTGAAAGCTTTCAATGGTTTTATACAATGCCTCCAATGCTTCCTTCGTTTTTGTTTCCTGCAGCCTGCCGATTTGGACCATCAGGTTTTCCGGCTTGTCACGTACCTCTTCGAGTACTTTGAGAAACCACTTGTAATGCGGATACAGCACTTCATTATGAGTCAGGATCAATCGGCCGGCAAACAAGATGAAGTTGGACAGCGATACGTCCGCCAGGTAAAGGTTGTTTCTTTTCAAACTTTCATGATAATACCATTTCCAGGCTTCCAGCTGTGCATGAAACCTTTCGATGTTTTCCCTCTTTTTTTCAATGGGATATCTTGATGCATTTGCGATCAGTTGTTCCAGTCCTTCGATTCTGGCGTAGGATACAAATGCGCCCCTGAAAGCGAATTTTGCCGGTTCGGTCCCGCATTGCGCCACTTTTTCAATATAGGCGGCCGAAGTGAATTTCCCGTCCACATAACCGCCCTCATATGGGGTAGCCTCGGTTTCATAATATCCGATTTCCGCTGTTTTCAAGGCTTTCTCATAGTCTTCATCCGACAGGACCAGCATCAGGTCGATATCTGATGTTTTTTCTTCAAATCCGTGCGCGATGGATCCCGCGACGATGATGCCCAGGATGTCCTCCCTGGTTTTGAGCTTGCAGGTAATTGATTCAATGGCATCCCTGTGATGCTTGTACATTCGGTGGAATCCTCCC
>CAZFWQ010000470.1:1668-2886 GCA_964522755.1 uncultured Oscillospiraceae bacterium
CCCGCCATGTTGCATAATGCGCCTTTGATGGCATAATATAGGTAGCCGGCGGTTCATGTCAAGAGAATGAACCGGCTCAAAGGAATCAGTCTGAGTGATCGATTCGATTGGGTTGATTTGCTGGTCCGGTTGATTTGCTGGTCCGATTTCGGACAAGCATGAACTTATCCTTCTGGAGGGCGCATGATCAACGTGGATATCGTCACAGGCTTTCTCGGTTCGGGTAAAACGACATTCATCCGGACACTGATGAAGAGCAAGGCCTGGGCAGATGAGAAATGGGCCGTCGTGGTGAATGAATTCGGGAAAGTTGGTATTGACGGCAGTTTTCTTGAATCAGTATCCGATGTGTCGGTTGTGGAAATATCAAACGGATGCCTGTGCTGCACCCTCAAAGGCGACTTTATTGAGGCGCTTCGGAAATTGGCCGTCGAGTACAAACCCGACCGGATCATCATTGAACCGTCCGGCATCTTCGTGCTGGCGGATCTATCCGATCTCTTCGAACAACCGGTTCTTTCGGATGTCTGCCGGCTGCACTCGGTCATAGCGATCGTTGATCCTTGGCAGTTCACATCCCAGCGGATGAAGTACAATTATTTTCTTGAAAGCCAGATCCGCCATTCTTCCATCCTTGTCCTGAGCAAAACCGGAAATTATGTGGAATCCCTTGTCACGCAGACTCTGGAAGGACTTAAGGCTCTGAACGAAGGGGCTGCCCTGCTGGCTGAACCCTGGGAGAATTTTGATTTTTCATGGTTTCGAATACTTTTGGATGCTGCGGTATACAAGCCTCCAGCTTATCTTGCGGGAAGCGACAAAAATCCAGCGCTTCTTCATGGTGATGAGATTGACATCCAGTCTTTCGGATTGCCGGATGTTCGCGACATGACGTCAATGCAGTTTCAAGAGATGCTGGACGGCATGAGGCGTGGACTATACGGCGAAGTCCTTCGGATGAAAGGATATCTGCGTGTAGATGGCGTCATGCGGGAATTGAATTATTCACTTGGAGGTGTCCCTGAAAAGATTGAAAATGATTCTTCTGATGATGTGATTCCTGCAACAACCACTGCGGAATTGACAGCAGCGCATGCAGAACTTGCGGCAGTGTATGCAGGTCCGGCAGCGCATGCAGAACTGCCATCAGTCCCATCGGAATTGATTTCGGCTTCTGTTCCCGCAGACCTTTCCGTTGTGCGGTCAAAGATCAGCGTC
>CAZFWQ010000471.1:0-2878 GCA_964522755.1 uncultured Oscillospiraceae bacterium
GTTGGGGAGAATGCGATCCAGGACAAAAAAAGAACTTATCTCATATTTCTCGCCCCTGTCTATCTTAATCTCCGAGACCTCTTCATTTGTTGAAACACCTTCAGGTAAATCAATTTCACCAACAGTTCGCCGTACTTGTCTATAAATTTTCTCATATGCGTCGATCCAGTCATTTGTAACCGGAACAGCTTGTTGAAAGATATGTTCAAACTCCGAAAGCGTATCTTGGACAATCGACCCTTCTTCCAAAGAAGATACCTTGAGATTCCATTCGCGATTGTTGCCCAAAGCCTCTTGTGTCAAGTTGCTGCTTCCAACAATCAGATTCATCATATGCGCCTGTCTGAACAGGTATCCTTTGGCATGCATTTTTTGGTCTGTCAGAATGCGCAATTCAATATTCGTAAAATGAAGCAGTCTCCTCAGTGCCTTGGGTTCAGTAAAATTCAAATATTGGGAAGCGACTATCTTGCCCCTGATTCCCTTTTCCATCAGCGATTCCAGTATCTGCTGAAGAACGACTATCCCGCTTTCCGTCACAAACGCCACAGAGAAATAGAACTCCCTGCAAAGCTGAAGTTCCTTTACGATACTGGTTAATACCTTCTGTCCCCGCTCAATGTCGTTGGTCAGAAGCCTTGGCCGATATATCTCAAGTGCATTCTCATGATGATCAACATAGCCCGCAATCAAACCGTTCATGAGGTCGGTGCGGATACTGCTGCATCCGTCGGCTCGCATACTCCAATCATCTCCTTGATTTATCATTTGCCGTACTCAATAACATGATGTAAACGGCATCGAGAAGTGCGGGGTTTCGCTTATTGCACTTGTGGAAATGCAGAAAGACTCACCAACTTATGTACAATCGGCAGATCTGCAGGCGCCCAATCCAATGTAAGCAGCTCCGTATTCTCAAGCCAGATATGGTTGACATGTTCCTTTCGCGTGAACAAACGCGTGTCAATCCGGACGAAATAGCTGTGCATGGTTATTGCGAAGTCAGGATATTGATACTCGACTGTCATGAAAAAATCTTCAGGTCTGATTTGCACAAGTATATCCATCTCTTCATGCAATTCCCGCATCAATCCTTTTTCCAGGGTTTCATCCGGCTCAACTTTTCCACCAGGGAATTCATACTTTAGTGATATGTATTCATATTTACTCTGATTACGCTGCATGCACAAGATTTTCCGGTCATTCACCAGAATCGCGGCAGTGACTACAAAATGTTTCACATAAAGCTCCTCGCCCAAGAGTGTCAAGCTTTTCATCAGGTCCAGGATATCATACCATGGTATTTATAAGCAATTATACGGAGCTCAATCCAACCATCGCTTCGCAGTGGTTCTCCCAGTCGGAGAGATGGTTCCGTCAGTTCAAAGAGTATCTTTATTCTACTCGTGATTGGGTATCTGTGGAATCCTGTTACTCGTGTTTGGGTATCCGTGGAATCCTGTTACTCATGATTGTAAATCAGAATATGACAAAAATATTTTTCTACCCTCTTGACATACTGTATATCATACAGTATTATAATATCAACATCATATTTCAAATCATTGTAATGGGAGGTGATGAATATGTTGGAGTATGAATCGACGTTCGGTGCCCTGGTCTCGGAACTGCGGCGCGGCACACTTGTCCTCAGTGTCCTCAGTCAGCTGACCGAACGCAAGTATGGCTATGCGCTGGTGCAGAGTCTGGCCGAACAAGGCCTCGAGGTGGACCAGAGCACGCTGTATCCACTGATGAGAAGACTGGAGAAGCAAGAGCTCCTGGACAGCGACTGGACACTGGAGGAAGCAAGGCCCCGACGCTACTACGTACTTAGCAAGACAGGAAAAGAACTGCTGAAGGACCTTGTGAAAGAATGGGACAAGATGGTGGAAGTTCAGGAACGCCTGCTCGGGCGCGCTGCTGCAAAGGAGTGAGAATCATGGAACTGATGGACAGATATATCTATGACATAGGAAGAAGGCTTCCGGCAAAACAGCGGAAGGACATCGAAAAAGAACTCGGCTCGCTGCTTGCAGATGCCCTGGATGCCCGGTCGGAAGGACATGAACCCACGGAAGCGGACATTCTCGCAGTCATCACGGACTTCGGCGCTCCGGCAGAGGTTGCCGCACGATACAACGGAGAACGCTACCTCATCGGCCCGCGCCTCTTCGACCTGTATTCCCTGATACTGCGCATCGTCCTGGCCGTCACGGCATTCGGCCTTGTTGCGGCCCTCATCGTATCCCTTGCCGTCAGCACCTTCTCCGGCCAGGATGCATTCCGCAAGGTGCTTCTCTTCATCCCGAACCTCTTCAATGCCGGAATCACCTCTTTCGGCTTTATCACCTTCATCTTCTTCCTGGTTGAGCGCTTCGCGGATCGGGATGCCCTCCAAAAAGAATTGCGGCAGCAGAAATGGTCACCGCAAGACCTTCCGCAAATCCCGGGTAAAGCGGATCTCATCGGCAAAGCCGGACCCGTTGCAAACATCTGCTTCACACTGTTTGGACTGGCCTTGTTCAACCTCAATCCCGATTGGCTGGCTTTCACACCCTCGCTCAATCCCGGCTCCGACTTCACCTTCATCCCGTTGTTGGCAAAGGATGCCCTGGCGGCCTATCTGCCCCTCTGGAACATCGGCTGGATCATCATCCTTGTCATCCAGATCATCCTCCTGCAGCGCGGGCGGTGGGAATTGGGAACCCGTATCGCCTACATTGTCCAGCAGTTCTTCAGCATCGGTGTGCTGGTCTATATGATGGTCGGTCCCAGCCTGATTGCCGGTGATGAGTTTTTGACATCTCTCCATCTGGAATCACTTGCCTGGTGGTTTACCGCACAGTTCCGATGGACATTCGCAATCATCATCGCC
>CAZFWQ010000472.1:0-2877 GCA_964522755.1 uncultured Oscillospiraceae bacterium
GCCCCATTCATCCGTGATCCTGTATGGGCAGTCGATGGGGGGCGTTGCCATCCTTCGAGCCGTACAGCAGGATGGCATCACTCCGGATGGGGTCATCGTGGAGGCGGTGTTCGATACCATGCTCAACACGGTCCGGCACCGGTTTGCCGCCATGGGTGTGCCGTCTTTCCCCAGCGCCGAGTTGCTTGTGTTCTGGGGAGGCTTCCAGACCGGGTTCAATGCCTTTGCCCACAATCCGGTTGTCTATGCAGAAGCCCTCAGATGCCCGGCTCTCTTTATGCACGGCACGGACGACCCACGGGCTAGACTAGAGGAAGGTCGGCGGGTCTTTGCTGCCGTCCCTGGTGATAAGCAATTCAAGGAGTTTCCATCGGTTGGCCACGAGGCCTACCTGTCCAGATTCCCGATCGAGTGGACAAAGACAGTTGAAGCATTCGTAAGAAACGTTCAGGATCAAACCAGCAATCGCTAACACGTCGGCAGGTTGTTGGACATGAGGGAAAAACATGAAGAGAACGTACGCGATCATCGGCATCTTGTTTCTTCTAGCGGTTTTCTCGGCCCCAGCGGCGGACAATATGAAGGCGTTTCCACCTGCCGAGGCGGGCATGGTTCGACATGTCCTGCAACTTCCAGAGAAGGATGATGAATCGGCTTACAAGGTGGAACTGATCGCCGGAAAGATTGTCCAGATTGACAAAGGTAATCGTTACTTCTTCAGCGGCAAGATCGAGGAGGAAACAATCGAGGGCTGGGGATTTCCACGCTACATTGTCAGCCAGCTGGGGCCGATGGCGGGCACGCTGATGGCAATCGATCCCAACGAGCCAAAGGTAGCCCGGTTTATCGCGATGGGCGGCGAACCCTATCTCATCCGCTACAACAGCCGTATACCCATAGTAGTGTATGCACCCGAAGGCGTGGAAGTACGTTATCGGATATGGGGTGCCGTGGCACAGGCAAAGGCGATTGAAAAGGGTTGAACATTCGCCCAATTAGCGTGTTGACAGTGACGGCTGGCGGGGACAATCCGTCTGGAATACGGTCGACGGGAGGCAATATGACATGGTTTCAGGAAGTCTTCACGCCAGGTAGACCCCTCTACTGGGCCATGCTCTGCATCCCCAACTGACTGGTTTTTCTGTGGGCATTTGCCCATACATTCCGAAGCAGATGGTTTCTCCTCGTTTGCGCCGCAGCAATGCTCAATGTCCTTGTGCCCTGGATGGGGCAAGTGGTGTTTATCCGAAACAACGGCATAAATGCCCCCGGAACCCCGCATTGGTTTGATATGCTCACGGCCATCCTTTGGACAAACGGCCAGACGATCTGCCTATTAATGCTCGTGCCGGTACTGATCTCCTTCAAAACACCACATGATCGGAAATAGAGGTCGATCCAACCGTCCGAGACATGCCATAGCCTCTTTGCCAAGACCTGAATGAAGACGGAAAACACCAAATCGGATTTCCTTCGGTTCAGCATCCGATGGGGGGGGCTGATTACTGCGGCAGGCGTTGTTGCCGGCACGGCAAGCATTCTGGGTTTTTTCGGCTCCTTCAACTGGTTTCTGGACCTTTGCTCCCATTTCCGTGTGCAGTATTTCCTCGGACTCAGCATGGTGGCGTTGCTTCTGCTGATCCCCCGGAAACGCACGAGTGCCGCCATCTTTGGCGTACTCGCGGTAGTGAATCTTGGCGTGATCCTTCCTCTCTATTTCGGGGGAACACATGCCCCGACATCGGCTGGGCAGTCCCTCCGAGCTATGCTTGCCAATGTGAATACGGAGCATGGGAACAAGACCAGCGTTGCGGATGCAATCCGCCGTTTCAACCCAGATGTCGTGGTGCTCGAAGAGGTGAGCACTCAATGGCTGGCGGATTTAGGGCCTGCCTTGAGCGGCTACAGTTACTCAAGACAGGTGCCCCGTGATGACAACTTCGGAATGGCTCTCTTCAGTAGATTTCCCTTCACCCAGGCCCAGGTCGAGTACATCGGGGAAGCCGAGGTTCCATCGATCATGGCTGAAATCGAGACCGCACGGGGCAAATGCACGATGCTGGCGACCCACCCCTTGCCGCCGGCAGGCAGGGAGTACTCCCGATTGCGGGATGACCAGCTCGCACAGTTACCCCGATGGGTGCATCGACAGGCTTCACCTGTGCTCTTGCTGGGCGACCTGAATGTTTCACCGTGGAGCACCCACTTCAGGCGGCTTCTCCGTGAATCGGGCTTGCGTGACAGTTCGCAGGGGCGGGGCGTGCATCCGACATGGCCGACATTCAGTCCCTTGATGCTCATTCCCATTGACCATTGTCTGTACTCGCCGGGGATTGAGATCGTCAGAAGACAGACTGGCCCGAATGTTGGGTCGGATCATTACCCCGTGATTGTGGACTTCCTGATCGGGGAGGATGGCGTCAAGTAATCAGATGGCATCCATTAGGAACGACATAGGATTATTGCCCGACGAAGGCGCAAAGGACAATCTTGAGTGAATGTCTCGGCTGGTCTTTCAGATGGCGGCAGCGGATTGTGAGGACAAGCCGCCTGAAACAGGTTGAGTGGCGGGATTTCAGATAAAGGAGGGAGTCGAATGATGAACACCGAGAACGCAGTTAAGGGAGCCATCGGATTCTTTCTCATCATACTGGTCGGGGCTTTGCTGTCAGCCCTTGTCGGAGGTGCATTTGGTGCGATCATAGCCACCATTTCGCCTGAGTTCGTGAGCGGGCTGTTCAGCCGGAATGCGGAACAGGGATTCGTCCGGTATGCGTTTGCAGTGGGCATGATCTGGGGCGTCTTCATCGGAGCAGCCGTTTCAGGCTTCGCCTGCTTCCTGGCGGTGGTCATCAAGATTCTGAGAATCCGGTTGGA
>CAZFWQ010000473.1:0-2873 GCA_964522755.1 uncultured Oscillospiraceae bacterium
CTTGATGAGACCGGTTCGGCGGTTCGCTCGATGCATACCCTCGCTTCCTTCCGAGCGCTCGAGGCTTTTTTGCTGAGTGAGATTCCGGAAGAAAAGACAGTCGTTCATATGAAGGAAATAAACGAACGCGCCGAGGCGGAGGGTTTGAAGAAAGTCACACCGGATCGTATCCAGACTGTTGTGAATTTCTGGACCGTACAGGGAATTATCAAGAGGGAGGTTTCCAAGCAATCACAGCACCTCTTCAAGCTCACTTTTCAAAAGAGAAAAGAGATTCTTGCACGGGAAATCGAGGACCGCGGTGTGTTGGCCGGCTTCATTCTGGAATACCTTGAAGACCGCAATGCGATGAATGCCCAGACCATCGAGTTTTCTGTCCTCGAAATCAAGGAAGCGTTCAATCAGGAACTAGCACTTGGTAAGAAGGATGCGAACACTGACGAGATCGAGCAGGCGCTTTTCTACCTGAGCCGCATCGGCTCACTGAAGCTGGACGGCGGATTTCTCGTCACGTACAATGGCCTGAGCATCGAACGCCTCATTCTTGACAATAAGATTAAATATAAGGCTGAGGATTATCAGAACCTGAAAAGGTACTATGACCAAAAGACGCAGATGATCCACATTGTCGGAGAGTATGCACGGAAGATGATGGAAAACTACCAAACGGCGCTTCAGTTCGTTGAAGACTACTTCCAACTGGAATACAGCTCATTCCTGCGAAAATACTTCAAAGGCACGAAGGGCGAAGAAATCAGGCGGAATCTGACGCCGGAAAAATTCCGGAAGATTTTCGGCGAACTGTCTGTCTCACAGCTGAAAATCATCAACGACAAGGAATCACAGTATATCGTGGTCGCTGCCGGCCCGGGCAGCGGAAAAACGAAAACCCTAGTGCATAAGCTGGCCTCTCTGCTTCTGATGGAGGATGTCAAGCATGAACAACTGCTGATGGTCACATTCTCCAGAGCTGCTGCAACCGAATTCAAGAAACGTTTACAGGAACTCATTGGGAACGCTGCCCATTTTATGGAAATTAAGACGTTTCATTCCTACTGTTTCGATTTGCTGGGACGCGTCGGAAACCTCGAAAAATCCATGAATATAATCAAGGAAGCAACCGACCAGATTCGAAACGGAGAAGTCGAGTCTTCGAAAATCACAAAGACAGTGCTTGTGATCGATGAAGCTCAGGATATGGATGAACACGAATACGCGCTGGTTCAGGCCCTGATCCGGAAGAATGACGACATGCGCGTCATTGCAGTCGGGGATGATGACCAGAACATCTTCGCATTCCGTGGTTCCGACTCGAAGTACATGCAGGCATTGTTGAATCTGGACAATGCCAGGCTCCATGAGTTGGTCGAGAATTATCGAAGCAGGCGCAATCTCGTTGAGTTCTCGAACATATTGGCCTCCTCGATGAAAAATCGGCTGAAAACAATCCCGATCATGCCAGTTCATCATGGGGTGGGACAGATTCGCGTCATTCGGTATGAATGCGGGAATCTGGTCGTTCCAGTCGTCACGAAAATGCTGGATGAAGGCATGAAGGGGTCGACCTGCATTATGACGAAGACAAACGACGAAGCATTGCAGGTTTACAGCCTGATTCAGCAGAGCGGCGTACATGCGAAACTCATACAAAGCATGGAACGATATGATTTGCATGATCTTCTGGAAGTCCGGTTCTTTCTTGACTCGCTGCATATGACGAAAGATACCTACATCCTGCATGAAGATGTCTGGGAAGGTGCGAAGGGTCTGCTAAAGCGACAATTTGTCCGGAGCCGGCACCTGGCGATGTGTCTGCAGATGATTCAGGAGTTCGAAGCCACAAACAGAAAATACAAATACAAATCCGACCTCCTGACTTTCATCCATGAATCGCAGGAAGAGGATTTCCTCATGACCCGTAAGGGTTCGATCTTTGTTTCCACCATGCATAAGGCAAAAGGACGCGAATTTGATCATGTTGTTCTGATGCTCAACAGATTTTCCAGTGCACAGGAGGAATCCAAGCGGCTTTTGTATGTTGCGATGACGCGTGCGCGGTTATCGCTTACGGTTCATTGCAATGATGATATTTTTGATTGCTCCAGGGATTCGGATTATCTCCATGTCGAAGGCTTGCGATACGAACGGGATGCATTTCGATACGAGGCCTCCAACCGTATTTTCGTACAGCTTACTTACAAGGATGTGCATCTCGACTTTTTCTTCTCGACGCAGCATGAGATCCGGAAACTTGTTGGCAGCGATACGCTTGCCGTAGATGAACAGGGATGCCTTGTGAATGGGAATCAGCGCATCCTGAGATTCTCGAAGAAGTTTCAGGATGACATCGTGGAGTGGCTAAAGAAAGGATATCGTCCTTGTGCTGCTGTGGTAAACCATATTTTATACTGGAAAAAGGATGGGGAGGAACAGGAGATCCTGGTGCTGTTTCCAGAGATGGTATTTTTACGGGATGTGGATATTGTATGAATAAGGGTCGGAATAACTAGTGAATATAATCCGGAATATCTTATGATTATGATCTGGAAAATCTGATGAATAAGGTTTATGATATTGTTGTCAAACGCTTTGGCTTGGCATCCAGACAAGTGGGAGGTGAGTCCAGTGGCGCAGAAAAGCTATCAACCCCGCGTTGTCGATACACTTCTCCAGGAATCTTTGGCAGCAAGCGGCGCAGTTTGGCTGCAAGGGCCTAAGTGGTGCGGAAAAACATGGACAGCACTTCAAGTGGCACGAAGCAACTTGATGATGCAAAATCCGGATGAGTCAGCCAATTATCTTCAGCAGGCCATGGTCAAACCTTCGCTGCTCCTGAGCGGCGATACGCCAAGGCTGATTGATGAATGGCAAGT
>CAZFWQ010000474.1:0-1532 GCA_964522755.1 uncultured Oscillospiraceae bacterium
GACGGTTTTCACTGTTACGTTCTGCAGGGAATCCGCGAATTCGTCCATGGCTTTCGCCATCTGGCCGACCTCGTCCTTGGTATCCATTTTCAGGCGCATGCCGAGGTGGCCTTTACCCATTTCCTGGATCATGACCAACGCTTTCTTAAGCGGCTTGCTGATGATGGAAGAAAGAATGATACCGAGGATTACGGACATGACCATCACCAGCACAACGATAACAATCATTGTGACAATGACGGAATTGGCTTTCGCAGTATTGTCCTCCGCTAAAGCGTGGGCATCTTCCACTTTTCCGGCGACAATCTCATCGATGAGGTCTTGCATGGCGCGAGAAGCCAGCCCTGATGCCCCTGTCTCTGCAAAAAGCGCCTCCGCCTTCTGGACGTCTCCCGCTACTGCTAGCGCGGCAGCAGCCTTGGCCTGTTTAGCATTCTCTATACGCGCTGCGTCAAACTTGTTGAAAAGAGCCATCATATCATCGGATTTGATGGTCTTTTTAAACTCCGCAGACCATGTGTCAACTTCAGCCAGTCGCGTATTGATCCTGCCGTTAAAATCAGTGATCGCAGCGGCATTGTCTGCCATGACCAGGTCGCGGGCATTCACACGGGACCTCTGAAACGCCGTGGAAATATCCGATATGATCGCTATGGGTTGGGTCATTGCTTCAAACAGTAAGGTGTCCCTGTCATCGGCCGCCTTGATGTTGATCACACCAAAGATGCCCATCGCTCCAGCGATGACTGCGACCAGGATAAACCCGGCGAGCAGCTTGACGCCAATTTTCAGGTTCAAGAATCCTTTCATGGACTGCCTCCTCGACTTCCTTGTTTCTTTGCTTCCCTGCACGGTTGGGGCTTTTCTGGAATATCTATCAAAATTCCTTTCGGAATAAGAACCAAACCTTGTCGGTGCCTGTCAGTACTCTGCGATGGCCATCTGGTAGGACCGGAGAAGCATCTCCCGGCATCCTTCCATCATGGGCTGCCCGTGGCCGAAGTAGATCGCTTGTATGTTTAATCGGGTCAATCGCTCCAGGACTTTAATGAAGCCTTCCTCGTATTGGCCCTCGGACGTCTTGATGACGATCGGGCTGTCCCCTGCAAAAAGCACCCCCTCCTCATAGTTGTATAAGACAATGGAATCCGTACTGTGCCCGGGCATGGAGATCACTTCAAACGACCTGTCGCCGATCCGGATCTGCTCCCCGTCCCTCACGGTCCGGTCGATGCCCTCATGGTTGCTGGAAAACGCAAGTACGAGGGGCTGGAACTCCTTCTTGATCGACTTCACCATCCTCGCGTGGTCGTGATGGTTGTGCGTGAGGATGACCTGGTCGACTTTGCGCTTCCCGACCCCGGTATACATTTCCTGGATCAGCGGGATGACCTTGGGGTCCATGCCGGCGTCGACGAGGGTATTGGTGTCACCGAGGGTCTTCCACGTGCCGGTCACAAAGTAGACATTGCAGGTGTAGACTTTACTGGTTTCCGTCAGGTTGAAGATTTTCATGCCGCATCTTAGCCTCC
>CAZFWQ010000474.1:1542-2854 GCA_964522755.1 uncultured Oscillospiraceae bacterium
TGGGGACCGCCAGGTCAAACATGTCGAGGCATTCTTCCGGCAGTTTCTGCGTCTGTTCCATAACCAGGTAGCCGCCTTCCCCCAAGGCATCGTAGAACATGCGGATCACCTGGATGCGCTGTTCCGGCTGAAAGTGAAGCAGGACGTTTTTGCACATGACGATGCAGAAGTCATGGCCTGCAGGTTGGAGCGTCAGCAGGTCATGCTTGAAAAACCTGACCGACTTGCGAAGTTCTTCCGAGATTTCATAGGCGTCCTGTTCCGGCAGGTGCCGGAAATGCCGTTCGAGCAAGTCTGCGGGAATACGCTCCACCTGCTCGCGGGGATAAACGCCGTTCTTGATGATTTCCCCGAACAGGTTGCTGCCGTCCAGGTCGGTCGCCGTGATATGCACGTTGCGGAACAGCATGCCGCCCATGTTTTCCCGCAGCGTGATCGCTACGGTGTAGGGTTCCGGTCCCATGGCACAGCCGGCATCCCAAAAAGAGATGTTCTGCCTGGATCTCAGCTGCGGCAACGCGATGTCGCGGATCATTTCGATCGTTTGCATGTCCCTGAAAAAATAAGTGAATGCCATTCGGCGAACCTCCGTGTTCATGACTTGCCATCAGTTGGCAGAGATGTTCTCTAGGTCGTCGCTGCTCACGATTTTCCCGCAGTCGAGGATCAGGATGATTTCCGACGCGACCTTGCCGATCCCCTTGATAAAGTGGCTGTTGAAACCGACTTTGGTGTCGGGCGGCGTCACGATATTTTCATCCGGGATGGTTAGGACATCGGCGACATTGTCGACGATCATGCCGATCACGAGGGATTCCATTTCAACGATGACGATGCAGGTGCGGTCATCGTATGGCACCGGCTCTTTGCCGAACTTCAGGCGGATGTCCACCACGGGGACGATCCGGCCGCGCAGGTTGATGATGCCGCGGACAAAAGCCGGCACTTCCGGCACCTCGGTGATCGGCTGGATGCCGATGATTTCCGTCACGTGGCGGACTTCCAGGCCGTAGATTTCCTTGCCAATGGTGAAAGTAAGGTACTTGCCGTGCAGGGTGTCTTCTTCTGTTTCCGCTCCGGGATTGCTCCGAAAGTCCTTGTCCATGGTGAGCCTCCTTGTGTTATAGGTCGTTTCCATCGGCCACCAGGCCGGTTGCATCGAGGATCAGGCAGATTCTCCCGTCGCCGAGGATGGTGCACCCGGCGACCCCGCGGGCCTGGTTCACATAGGGCGGCAAGGGCTTGACGACCGCCTGCTGCTCGCTGATGAGCTCGTCGGCAAAGAGGCAGACCGTTTTATCGTTTTCTTCTA
>CAZFWQ010000475.1:0-2853 GCA_964522755.1 uncultured Oscillospiraceae bacterium
CGGTCATGAAATCGCATCCAGTAAGGGGACCTCCAAGGAATCAGCAGCCGGTGGTCCTTCGGGGCCATATGCAAAACGGACGGAGTGATCCGGATTGGGTCGCAGGAGTTGCGACAGCTGCACAAGAGAGAGCATCACCGCACAACGATGAAAAAAGTATGTGAAAGCATGTCAAAATATAATCTTAGTGATCTCGATGAAATGACACTCGACCAGGTTGAAAAACGCCTGGCCGCGCTGGACATTGTAGTCAGAGATGCCGAAACGGTCAAAGAAGTCGAAGCAGCAACCGAATTAAAGCGCAAATTGCTTGATAGGCGTGCGGAACTTGAGGGAATGAAATCGCGCCAGGCAACCGCGCAGAAGATCACCAGGGGCGAGGCAAATTGCAAACTTCTGGAAACATACCAGGGAATCAAAGGAGGAATACAAATGGAAAGCGAGTCCGAGGTAAAAACAAGTGAACTCGAAATGCGCAGCTTTCAGAAATTCATCAGTCAGGGCGCACGAAACATGACTGAACCGGAAATGCGTTCTCTGGTCCTGTCCGGGTCGGCTGCCGTCACTCCGATTCAAATCATGAAGCAGCTGATCACGTCCGAGAAATACAGCGATCTTCTTTTCCGGGCCACGGTTATCAACGAGCCAGGCGCCGGACGGGTTTACATCCCGATCGCGAGCAACAACACTCCATTGTGGCATACGGAAGCCACAGCGATCCTTGCGGAAGCAGCACCTACGCTCACCAGGCTTGAACTGGGCGGGTATGAATTGCTTCGACTGATGAGAGTGTCTGCAGCCTGTTATTCCCTTTCAACCGGGGATTTCATGGATATGATGCTGAACCTTTTGTCCGCTGAAGTGGTGGAGGGTCTTGAGGCATCATTCATCACCGGGGACGGATCGG
Source organism: uncultured Oscillospiraceae bacterium (assembly GCA_964522755.1). Classification (GTDB taxonomy): domain Bacteria; phylum Bacillota; class Clostridia; order DSM-8532; family DSM-8532; genus JAEWSN01. Next base: position 908 of record CAZFWQ010000475.1, read on the forward strand.
GTTGTCCCGTGGGTCTGGATGAGCTGACCTGGACAACGAACACCAACGAGATCCTGACAACCAATTCAGGGACAACCATTGCCGCAACCAACATTGCCGCAGCGCTATCCTTGCTTCCGCAGAAATATGCTCGCAAGGCGGTCCTGCTTGTCAATGCAAAAACACTGTATGCGATTGGCCTATACAAAGGCACATCCGAATATGCCTACAACATGGCAGATGGGGCATCCGCGTTCATGGGCAAGCCGATTATCGTCAATGAACATGTATCCGATGATTGCGTGTACATCGTGGACCCGTCACAGTTATATGTGCGTTTCGCGATGCCGATCACGCTTGAAGCTGACAGGTCCAGCGGGTTCAATGCGGCAAGCATTGATATGCGGGCCTTGACGGTTGTGGACGCTGTCTGGAATCCTGCTGCATGCATCCATGTAGGGTTGGGCGCGTAAGCGTCTTTCGGGAGGGGGTTGGGTTGGCCCGTGAATGGGTCGGCCCTTAACTCTTTCACTTGGCCATAATCCGTAAAGTTATGTCAAATGGGCGCTCAATTTGGACAATGAAAAAGGACAGGCATCAAAGCATTATGGCAGTAGGGTTACATGTGCAGTAGACTGCATTTTACATAATGATAGTTATGTCAAGGAAATCCGGAGTTTTCAAATCTCCAATCGCTTGGAACTATTACTCTTTTTTGAGTAACAGCTGATGAGGTAGGCGGGCATGGATAGGGTGGCAGAGTATCAAGAGATATTGGCAGACAGGCAATCAAACAACTACCACGATAGTCTGATGGCTGCATTGAATGTTGCGGCTCGTGAGGGTTGGCACCTGGTCAACACGTTCATCGATGGCGGGCTGGTTGTCTGCATCGTCAAGCGCCAGGTATCACAGCAAGCGGCCCGGCCTATCCCCCCCATGACAAAAACAAAAATTCCAGAGTCTGCATACCGTACGCTCTTACGATTAGAACCGGACGAGTACATATAGGGGGGTGTAGGTAAAAATGGGGGAAGACAGCGCCAACGATATGAGCATTTATTCACAGAAAAAGCGTAAAGCCCTTATTAGAAAAGAATTTGAAAGGCTTTACGCCTGCTTCGATGGATTAGAAAATAGACGGCAGGAGAGCATCGGAAAACTGGTCACGGAGGCCGCGTTCATGTCTGTTACCCTGGCAGAAACGCGGGAAATCATCACCCGGGACGGCCCCATTGACCGATACCAGAATGGCGCGAACCAGTGGGGAACGAAGCGATCGGCAGCCGTGGAATCCTATGACAAGATGGTGATTACCTATGCAAAAGTCATGACGCAGCTGATCGCAGTATTCCCTGACGGACCGGATGCCGGGAAGGAGTTAATGGATTGGGTGAATAATTTCAGACCGGATGCACAACCGCGCAGCAATGCGATATAATCGTAACAATGAAATACCCACGGTTGGCGCCGTGGGTACAAATGGATATGATACGGAGAGAACAAAAATAATCCCGTCAGGATTATTTTATGCTTGCAAGCTCTCCGTGTCAATCGGAATATGGAGAGAAAACGAATGATGGAAGCGTTGCATGATTTCCTTGCAATGGCATATCAGCCGGTGCTACAAGGTGAACGGCTGGAGGACAACCAACATTTCCGAGTCTACAAATCAAATGAAACCTTTTCACAGATTACCTTTTTCGACAACATCGAGGATCTTGTCAGCGCGGTCGCACAGGGCCGGGGCGTTGCTAACACCTACTTCACATTAAGCACCACAAACGGGGAATCAGGGAAAGCCGAGGCCCTTGGCAAGCGTACCGTCTTGGCATTTGATTTCGACAAGAAGGATGATCCGAGTTTGACGGTTGACGAAGTCATGTATCGGTTCAAGTGCCTTAACCTGTATTTCCATGCCCTGGTTGATTCTGGCCACGGCTTCCACGCGTACATGTACATCAATC
>CAZFWQ010000476.1:0-2851 GCA_964522755.1 uncultured Oscillospiraceae bacterium
CAAATTCCTTGACCTTGGATGGAAAATCCTTCGGTCCGTAATACCGGAAAAGATATTTCCTGTCCAGGACCTCCAGAACCAGCCTGCGCTCTTCATCGCCTATCTCCAGGCCGCCCGGATACATCGGCAGGTTTGGCGTGGTCTTGGCCTTCGGTCCGCCGTAAAGAGCCAATTGTTCCCCCATAGTCCGCATTCTCCCCTCCATATGTTAATTTCATTTTCACTAAACGCTTTTATACGGCAATTATACTGATGTATGTCTTTGCTGTCAACACGGAATATCGATTGTGGTTATAGATTGTCCGGGTGCACTGGAACTGAGTATCGGGTATTTGGACATCAGGTGTTTGGATATCGGAATTCGGGCATCGCGAAAGGAAAGCTAATACTGCTTCACCGGACCCGCATATCAAAATGCAATGTTTTTTCACGATGACATTACAAGATTCTGACCGAATTTCTGACGACCAGGAGGTGATCCGGGCAGATGGCCAGCTCTTTTTCAACCCCATGGCCGATTTTGTCCACAAGCAGGCTGATGGCCATTGACGCCAGCGACTGCCGATCTACGCGGATGGTTGTCAATGACGGTTCAACGTACTGGGAAAGCAGGATATCGTCTATGCCGATGACCGAGATGTCTTCCGGCACCCGCAGCCCGTTCGCCTTGATGCTCCTCATTGCGCCGATGGCGTATATGTCCCCGCTGCAAAGCACGGCCGTGGGCAGGGGATTGGACTTGAGCAGCTTGTCCATCTCCAGGGTTGCCGAATGTTCATCCAGCGCGCCCATCTGCATCCAAGACACCGGTATTGACAGACCGTGTTTTTCAAGAACGGTTTTAAATCCCATGAAGGTCTGGTGGCTGAAGAATTTCAGCTCACCGCCTCCGATATCGTGACCGATGTAACCGATTTTCCGATGCCCGCAGGAAATCAGGTATTCCATTCCGGAAACGGCGGCCTGGAAATAATCAAACACGACGTTGCATACGCCGGACTCGGGAAGGTAATTGTCCACGATGACGGTCGGAAAGCCACTGGCATGGATTTTGCGTATGATGCGGGGATCGAGGTAGCCCATGATGACGATGCCGTCGACATCCCGGGATTTGATCACGTTCGGCAGCGTCACGGATGAGTTGTCCTCCACCTTGGCGATGCAGTATATTACATTGTATGACCGATCTTCACATTCCCTGAGCAGATGGCTGTTCAGTTCCGAGTAAAAAGACTGGTCCAGCATGGATGAGTCCTTGTCCATCAGCAAGGCGATGTTGCCGGTCCGTTGGGAAAGCAGCCGGCGGGAGCTTTCATTGGGCGTATATTCCATCTGGTTGACGACCTGAATGATTCTTTCCCTGGTTTTTTCACTGACCCCGGGCTTCCCGTTCATCGCCAGCGATATCGCCGTCGGCGATACGCCCGCCATGGCCGCCACCTGCTTGATTGTCACTCTTGCCATTGATGCATCCCCTACTTGTGAATTTTCACGCGCACTTCCCAGTATGGGGGCGAGAAATATGCCTGTCAAGCCGGTTGAAGTCCGGCTTCGGATACGAGAAACCGGTCATGGTGTCTTTTTGCCGATTGGCAGTTTCGGCAACAGAAGCCCGGCCACTCGGCTAATCGCTACAAATCGGATTTTCCAGACTCCTATATTGTCACTATATATTAACTTAATGCATTTATTGAAATAATAGCATAAGCTGCATGTCAAATCAACATTCGACATGCAATGTTTCAAACACGCTTGAAGTATCGCTTGTTGAAATCTATTACGCATTCGCTGTGAATGCGGATTTCATTGAAACGACCGTATTTGGACGGCCGGTTCCCTTTTCCCGTCCAACGAATCGGCTTTATGTTGACAAGCTTCCTGGCACCTTCTATAATTTCAAGAAAAGGATTTAGTGATTTCTGTCTTCCTAGTCGAAATTGAGCCTTGGTCATCAGTAAAATATCCGCCCGTTACGACTGAATATCCCAATGGAGGTGGAAGGTATGAATATCCTGGCAATCGGCGCTCATCCCGACGATCTGGAGATGCTTTGCGGCGGAACGCTTGCAAAGTACGCCGCACAAGGCCACAAGGTCTTCATGGTTCACGTGTCGACAGGCAATGTCGGCCATATGGTGATTTTGCCGGAAGAACTGATAAAGATTCGCGACAGGGAGGCTCGGGAAGCAGGTGCCCTCATCGGGGCAGAAGTGATATCTCTCGGCGAGATGGATTTGTTTGTGCGTTCTGAGAACATGCAGACCCGCGATAAGGTAATCGACGTAATCCGCATGGCAAAACCGGATATCATCATCACGCACAATCCGCACGACTACATGGATGACCATGAGGAAACCAGCCGCCTTGTCTACGAAGCGACCATGGCCGCCACGGTGCCCCATCACAAGACAGGGTACGCACACTACGGAAAGCTGACGCCGTTGTATTACATGGAGCCGGCCATCGGCGTGAACTCCTGTCCTGAAGAATATGTGGACATCACGGAATTCATAGACATCAAGCTGGAAATGCTCGGCAAGCATGTGAGCCAGCAAAAATGGCTGTTCGAACACGACGGCATGGACTTTCTCGACCTGTCCCGCACACTCTCGAGGCTGCGCGGTTATCAGTGTGACACCGGTCATGCGGAAGGCTTCACCTCCTGCAGGCAGTATCACAAACTGAGCACACGCAGGCTGCTGCCGTGACGGACGCGCAAGGCATGTCCCGTTACCCTGCCATTGAACCGTTACCCAGACATTGAACTGTTACCCTTCCATTGAACCGTTCCGCTGGCATTGAACTGTTACCCTTCCATTGAACCGTTCCGCTGGCATTGAACTGTTACCCT
>CAZFWQ010000477.1:0-1419 GCA_964522755.1 uncultured Oscillospiraceae bacterium
CAAAGTCCTCTTTTGTATATCCAAACCAATCAAAGGCATTACGGTTCACAAAAGTCAGAGTGCCCTGTATATCTGTTTCGAAAATGGTTTCAGGCAACAATTCAACCAACTCCCGGAAGCGTTGCTCGCTCTTCCGCAGGGCTCCCTCCGCTTGCTTACACTCTAATTCAGTTTGTTCCAGTTCCTGGACTTTCTGTTTTAGGGCGGAATTCTCTTCTATCAGTTCTTGAATTGTTCTGGATGGAGCTTTCATCTGATGCGCCTCTTACTTCCTGTTGACCAGAGCCTGGAAGATTGCGTCGTTCAGCCCTTTGAGTTTATAAGGTTTGCTTAAGAAGACTTGGGGTAGTTCGGGATGGTCGCCTGCCATGACGTGGGCCTTGTCATAGCCGCTGGCCAGAATCACAGGGAGGTCGGGCGCAAGTTTGCGCAATGCTGTCAATGTCTCCCATCCGTTCATGCACGGCATCGTCAGATCGGAAAGGACGCAACGGATTTCATTCTGGTGCTGCCGGAACACATCCACCGCTTCGACTCCGTCCTTCGCTTCCAGTACCGAAAATCCCAGACGCTTGAGCATGGCTGCGGCCATGTTGCGCACCATCTCTTCATCTTCGACCAGTAGGATTGTGTTGCTCCCTTCAACCTCAATGGGGGATGCCGTACCAATCAAGATGTCACCATCATTCCCCACTTTATCCGGTTGTCGAAGAACTTGTTCCCCAGAAATAGGGAAAAAGACCCGGAAGGTACTCCCTCGTCCCGGTTCGCTCTCCACGGTGATGGCCCCACCGTGCGCCCGTACAATCCCAAGGACCACGGGCAGGCCCATGCCCCGACCAACGAACTTGCTGGAGAAAAATGGGTCGAACAGCCTCTCGATATCCTTGTCCTCGATCCCGCAACCCGAATCCGCCACTTCCAGACAGGCAAAGGCATTGTCCTGCGACTGCCAGCCGATGGGAAAAAGGTGCGATGCAGGTATATCCCCCGGGGAAACTGTTTTGACGTTCAGGTGAATGAAGCCCCGATCCTCACCGATAGACTCCCCGGCATTGGTTACCAGATTGGTCAGGATCAGTTGTATCTGGTTCGCGTTCGCGCTGATGACCGGCCCTGGAGTCGGAAAATCTGTCTCCAGTACCACGGCTCTGGGCATAGTGGCTCTGAGAATGGGCTGATTCCGCAGGCAGACCTCGGAAAAATCCAGCGGCTCACGTTCATCAGACGATTGACCGAGGTAGGTAAGCATCAAGCCGCTCATCTCCGCCGCCCTCCCTGCCGCCTGCATGGCTATGGACAGGCCCTTGACAGGTTCCGCACCTTGCGGCAGATCGTCAATGACCATCTCCAGGTTCCCGATCACTACTCCGAGCTGGTTGTTGAAATGATGGGCAATGGCACCGGCCATGCGGCCCA
>CAZFWQ010000477.1:1429-2851 GCA_964522755.1 uncultured Oscillospiraceae bacterium
TCGGACTTCTGCAGTTGCTGCTGTTGCGATTCCCACTGTTTACGTTCCTCTTCAATCTTCTTTCGCTCAGTCATATCGGTGTGGGTGCCGAACATCATCAGCGGTTTGCCATCGCCGGTGCGGGTGATGACGCGACCGCGGTCGTGAACCCAGACCCAGTAGCCGTCCTTGTGCTTCATCCGGCATTCGTAGTCGTAGTAGGGAAGTTCGCCCGCGAAGTGCCGATCCAGCAGTTCGGCGGATTGTTTCAGGTCATCAGGGTGGCAAAACGTTTCCCATGTCTTGATGCTGATGGGGGCCAACTCATCGAGCGTATAGCCGATGATCTGCGCCCACGCCTCGTTGAAAACCGTTTCCCCCGTCTGGACGTTCCATTCCCAGGTGCCGGCATGGGTGCCTTCGATGATGCTCTCCAGTCGCCAGTGCACATCCCGCAGCGCCTCCTCCGCCTGCTTGCGCTCGGTGATGTCGTGGGCCAAGGCAAACATAACCTCTCTGCCCTTCCAACTATATGGCCCGCCCACGATCTCAACGGGGAAGATGGTGCCGTCCTTCTTCCGGTGATACCGAAGAGGAATAAAGATTGTCCCCTCACGGATGGCCTGCTGGGTTGCCGCCTCGGATACTTGATGCTCCGCCGTAATATCGTGAACGGTCATACCGGAAAGGAGTTCTTCCCGGCGATAGCCATACACACGAGAGTAGGCGTCATTTACATCGAGCAGCGTGAGGGTTTCCAGATCAAATATGCAGATGGCATATATCTCGTTGTTGAAAATGATCCGGTATTTTCCCTCGCTTTCTCTCAGATCCACGGTCAACTGATCTGCCAGTTTCTGCGCCTTAAAGCGGGTGTTCAGAAGGGAGATGAACAGCCCGAACAGCAGCAGGCTGATGGCGATCCCGCCGAAAAGGATGCCATAGACTTGACCGTAGTTCAATCGTCCAACGGTCTGGGTGAAACGCAGGTACCAGAGATGCTCCTTGAATGATATGGAAGTTTGCAGGGTCAATCCTGAGGCGTTTGCCGTTTCCATCTCTCCCTTCGGCTGACTGTCGTACAGCAATGAATCGGGAGACAATCGCTCGTTATCGAAAACCTGCAAGCGAATCCGCTTTCCCGCTTCCAGATCCCAGCCTCGCGAGATGCCTTGCATGAGGTCATTCATCCGGTAGGGACTGTATACCCACCCATACAGTGCAGCACGGCGATGTGCAACGGTGTCGGTAGCCATCCCCTTGCGGTACACAGGGACATACATCAACGTCCCGACCTGGACGTCCTGATCGGTTTCCTGCAGCAGAATCACCTTTCCGGTAATGGTTGCCACATCCAGATCCCGTGCCCGTTCCATGGCTTTCCGGCGCACGGAATCGGAGAACATGTCGTAGCCGAAGGCCCGGAGGTTTCGTCCTGAAAAG
>CAZFWQ010000478.1:0-1899 GCA_964522755.1 uncultured Oscillospiraceae bacterium
TCATGACGACATGCTTCAAGGAAAAACGCGCATGCCTGTTCGACGGCATGTTTCAAGGCAAAAAACGGCATGCCTTTTTCCGTGCCTTTTTCAGGATTGTCCATGCTCATGCCTTGGCGTTTCCAGACGCGGGACGGCTGAAATAGGCGGTCAACTCGGCATGCGTGCCCTGTTTGCAGAGTGCGAACAGGGTATCTCCCTCCCTCACGACCGTATGGCCGTTCGGGATGTAGGATGTTTCACCGCGGATGATGGAAATCAGCACGCTCTCCGTCGGAAGGGACATGTCCTTGATTTTCCTGCCGCATCCCGGGGCCCCTGCGATGACCGTGAATTCCACAATCATCATGTCTCCGCGCTGGAGCCGGATCATCGTGCGAACGCCGTCGTAATCGATTTCCTTTTCAATCAGTTCCGCGAACAGCGCCGTGCTGGACATCGCCAGATCGACTCCAAGTTTTTCAAAGACCGTGATGTTTTTCGGATTGTTTACTCGGGCTATGGTTCGTTTCACCTTGAAATTGCGTTTCGCGAGCTGACAGGCAATCAGGTTGTCTTCGTCCTGCCCTGTCACGGCTATGAATACGTCGGCGCCCATCACACCGCAATCCTCAAGCACCCCGATATCCGTGCCATCTCCGTGGACGACGGACACGTCAAGCTCGTTCGCGATTTTCTTGCAGTACGCCGCTTCCTTTTCAATGATGGTTATGCGGTGCTTGTTGGGCCTCAGCGTCTTGATGAGGTAATAGCCTATTTTCCCGCCGCCCACGATGATGATGTTCATGATGCTGTCCTCCTGCGCCTAGTCAATCCTGGCTGAAACCACAAGGATATCGCCGGATTCGATCTGCAGATCCGGCACGGCAAACTGGAAGCCGTTCATCCTCAGTATGCCGAACAGCATTTCGTTGCGGCGCACGGGCAGGTCCCGCACCCTGCGCCCGGCTTCATTGGTGACTGACCGGTGGTGAAAAGCAAGGGTGTTGCTGCCAAGGGTGTAGCGATCGAGGATGCGGTCGCCAAGTATGATCGAACGGATGACGTCTACCGAGATATTCGTCGGGCAGATGGTATCCAGGCCAAACTGATGGAATACGGATTCACGCGCCGGATTATAAATGCGCGCGATTACACGCTTCACTTTGTAAAGCTCCTTGGCGATCTGGCATGCCATGATGTTGATGTTGTCGTCCGGCGTCACGGCTGCCAGCGCGTCGGCACGTTCGATGCCCGCGCGTTTCAGCACGTCCTGGTCGATGGGAACCCCGGTCACCTTCAGTCCGTTGAAATCAGGCGACATTTTTTCCAGCTGGAAGGCATCGTTGTCCACGATGACCACGTCATGGCCTTCCTGTGACATTGCCTCGGCGAACCCGGAACCAACCTTGCCGCAACCGATGACGATGATGTACATGGGATTACCTCTTTTCCTTATACATGCCGCCGTGTCCAGTGGGGCCGACATTCGTGAAGGGACGCCCTGCCCGCAGCAGCCGTTTGTGATTGAGCGGTCCTGATTGTTTTCATGAAATGTCGTGAATATGGGGAAATATTGCAGTCCGAGTGCCGATTCTATAGGATGCGGTCAAGCCGGATTCGGATTTCCTTGATGAAGTCCAGGGAATTCACGACGCGCTTTTCCATCAGGGAAGACATGGCCGCCAATTCCTTCGGCATGACGCCCTCCTCTATCGTAAGCAGGGAGGCGAATTCAAGCTTTTCACCGAAGCGGACCAATTCAGGCAGCCTGTCCATTTCTCCGCGCTTTTTCAAAGCCCCGGTCCAGGCAAAAATGGTGGCAATGGAGTTGGTGCTGGTCTCCTTGCCCTGCAGATGCTGGTAATAGTGGCGCTGCACGGTGCCATGGGCCGCTTCGTATTCAAAGTGCCCGTCGGG
>CAZFWQ010000478.1:1909-2835 GCA_964522755.1 uncultured Oscillospiraceae bacterium
ACGGATGTCATCATGGCCAGGCTGCCGAAGGCGGAAGCCACCATGTCGCTCATGACATCCCCGTCATAGTTCTTGCAGGCCCACAGGAACCCGCCCTCGCAGCGCATCACGCGGGCCACCACATCGTCGATGAGGGTATAGAAGTACAGGATGCCGGCTTCCTTGAAACGCTCCTTGAATTCCGCATCGAAAATATCCTGGAAAATGTCTTTGAAATTGTGGTCGTAGATTTTCGAGATGGTGTCCTTTGTCGCGAACCACATGTCGATTTTCCGGTCGAGGGCGTAAGTGAAGCAGGAACGCGCAAAGCTTGAAATCGACTTGTCCGTGTTATGGATGCCCTGGATGATGCCCGGACCCTCGAAATCGTGAATGGTCTGGCGGGAGACGCGCCCCTGCGCATCGGTGAAGACAAGCTCGGCTTTTCCGGGGCCCGGCACTTTGAATTCGGTATTCTTGTAAACATCCCCGTACGCATGACGAGCCAGGACAATCGGTTTTTTCCAGACGCTCACGAACGGCTTGATCCCTTCGACGAGGATGGGTTCCCTGAATACGGTTCCGTCAAGCATGGCGCGGATGGTGCCGTTCGGGCTCTTCCACATCTGCCTGAGGCCGTACTCCGGCATGCGGGCCGCATTCGGGGTGATGGTCGCGCATTTCACGGCCACGCCGAGTCGTTTCGTCGCCAATCCCGCCTCTGTGGTCACCTGATCGTCGGTCTCATTGCGGTGCTTCAGTCCCAGGTCGTAATATTCCGTCTTCAAATCCACATATGGAATAATCAGGAAGTCCTTAATCCACTGCCAGAGGATGCGGGTCATTTCATCGCCGTCCATCTCCACAAGAGGGGTATTCATGGCTATTCTGCTCATTTGGGTCGCCTCCGTTTTCATTGATTGCCTATTCATGCCTTTTCATTGCCT
>CAZFWQ010000479.1:0-2827 GCA_964522755.1 uncultured Oscillospiraceae bacterium
TTGTTTAAGCCGGTTTCGCTCTTATTCTAATGCTTCAACTGTCGAAGACAGGATTGTAATACAGAACAGGGAGAAGCGCAACGAAAAAACCCGGTATATTTCATCTGCATGCACTTCTCTCGCGATAATGCTCGTTTTATCTCATTTTCTCGGCATTGCACGGTTTTCATTTCGTTTTCATCCAGCCGATTCAAATCTCCATGTTAAGGCTCATTATTCCATCATATCCTGACATGCGCAAGCCGATGACTTTTATCGAAACCGGAAGGACTGCGGCAGGCATGTTTCGTGATATACTGAAGTTCATGGCGTCATGAAACGCCAGGGAGTTGCCGCCCAAAGCCAGGCACAGGCGGGACACTATTCGGAGCAGAAACATGGATATCCTCACACAATGGCATGTAGACCCCGGAGACGCCCGGCTGCTTTCCACAGGCCTTCCCGTCGGATCCGGCATGCTGAGGCCGGCGGATCTGCTGTCCGTCGAACCGTGCGGCACGCAGGAACCCTGCCCACTCTGGTGGGAGCCCCGGGCTTTCTGGCCGGATGGCAGCGTCCGCTGGATATACCTGCAGACAGTGACAGTCGCAGGCATTGATAACTATCGCCTTGGTCGCGGCAATGACAAAGCGCGCATGGATCCTCGAAGAGTGGAACATCCTTCCCATCCCCTGGTCCGCCCCGTGCAAGACGGCTTTGAAAGCCGGCTGGACGGCAGGAAGCTGGCTTCGGTCAGGCAGGAAATATCCTGCAGCCTCGCCGTATCAGAGGCTCCATTCCAATCCGTGCTGCTGGAAAACAGCCCGATCGCGCCGCTGTACAGGATCGAAAACCTTCAGGACGGTCATACCGGCACCACCTTCCTGGTGCGTATCGATCTGGCCAGCGGGACACTGCACCTGACATGCAGGTTTTCCCTGCACGGCGAAGGCACATACGCGCTTTCAGCCGCCCATATCCATCTGGATGCCTGTTTTGAAGAGGAGCAGCCGAAAGAATGCCCCAGCGAAGCGTCGAAGCATGACCTTGTGCTTCATTCTGGAAATTCGGTCCTGACGCTGGTCGACGGCCGAAGACGCGGACCGGCGCGCCTGTCGCTCCAAGAGGGCGTGACCGGGTCTTTCGGGCTGCACTTCTTCGAGTCGGACGGGATCCCCATGGCTGTTTCCGGGGGCACTTCCTTCCGTCAGCAATGTCGGGTTTGCCCGGGGCACGACCGGAAGCCGGTGCAAATGACCTTTCAGGATGGCTATATCGCAGGAACAGGTGTTTTCGGACCTGTAGCGGACATGAAGGCGGAGCGGGTCAACAATCTGGCCCCTGGCATGGTTGTGGGTTTGAAAAGGCTGTTTGACCTCGGATCCGCTTTGTCCGTTCAGGAGGACCCGGCCTGGCGTGGAATTTCCCATGACGGCGACTGGCTGCTCGACCCAGAACAATATGGCGCTTCCGGGTACCGCGCATATGCCGACAATGAATATGATGCGGCATACGCCTACTACCTTGCTTATGCCGCATTCAACGACTCGGGGTATCTGCGGGTGGCCGCCCGCTGCAGCGTCCATATGGCGGATGTCGACTGCCTGTGCACCACCGGCGACATGCGTTACCACGGCTATGGGCCGGCCGCCGACGACCATGGGGCGCATCGGGTTCGCCAGGGGGATCCCGGCCACTACTGGACGGACGGGCTCTGGCTGGCTTATTTCTGGCTGGACGACGTGTTCGCCCTGGAGTCCGCAATACGGCTGACCCGCCTGGTCATCTCCCGCTTCGATGAAAAGGCCCTTGCCGATGAGTTTGCGATCTGCGAAAGGAACATCGGCTGGCCCCTGCTGGTGGCCGTATCCCATCTTGAAGCGGGTATTGGGGGGAATGGGCAGAGCCTGGCTTTCTGCAGGCGCGTGCTCCTTTTCCTCGATGCCTACGCCGCAGATCCGGATTCCTTCTACATGGATCCCGACGGCCCGGTCTGGTGGCGCTGCGCTTTCCAGGACGGCTGCAAACCCTTCATGCTTGGTGTATTGGGCGAAGCTTTGGAGAGGATCTGTCAGTTGACGGGAGATGCTGCCGCAGCGCGGATCCTGCATGATATCAGCAGCTTCATCCTCGGACGCCTGTTCGACCCCGTCCGATTGGATTTTGAATACGAATGCAACGCCTATGGGCCGGGGCACCGCTTCATACCAGCACAGCAGCTGATTCCCCTTTTCATCCGAAGTCTGCTTTTCAGTTCGATGCTGGACAAGCGGGAGGATGATGGGCATAAAGCCCTTGCCGCCCTTCATGCCTGCACCTGGTGCCTGTTTGATGCCCGCAACGGCAAGGATATCGCATTGATGGCCCGTGGGCTGCTGCCGGCCCTGGCCCTGGCGGACCGCATCGGCCAGGCGGAAAGCCGGCGTTACCGTGACGGATTGCCCGCTTCGAGGGGAGTCTCTTGTCGGGACTGGTCATCAGCCACGCCGGATGCGCCGCAGGTTGTGGCCGACGGATACCATTCCGACGCCGCGTCCATACGGATACGGTACTACCCGGAAGCGGCAGCCCAGGACGGACTGAACAGGCAGGCCTTTTTCCATGCCTGTGATACTCCCCCCAATAGGTCGGCAGTCAGCATCATCGCCTTCTACAACCGTATCCAGGCACGTTTTTATGATCAGGACCGCCACCTTGTCGACAGCCTGGATGCATTCGTTTCCCCTTCCTTCTTCCAGCCGGGATCGTGCCATCAGATCAGGGTGGCCTACCAGGCGCCGGGACAGGCGGAACTGCACATAGACGGGCAGCCTGCTGCCCAAACCTCCCTGGACCGCCCCCTGTCCGG
>CAZFWQ010000480.1:0-2822 GCA_964522755.1 uncultured Oscillospiraceae bacterium
GAATGATCGGGAACTCACGTCCCGCTTCTGGCGCGGAACACCATCTGTCCCACTATTGGGAGATGGACGCCCTGAAAAACGGCGAAACGCATGCGCTGCACGGGAACGCCGTCGGTTCTGCAACCGTCGCGGTTGCGCGGACGTATGAACTGCTTCGTGACCTGCTGCCGGATGGTTTTGCCATGCCTGACGCGGCATACATCCGACATTTGCTGAAAACAGCCGGCGCTGCCGTCACCCCTTCGGATTTGGGCATTTCCCGCGGATTGTTCCATCGGAGCATATTGGAAGCGATGCACGTCCGCCCCAGATACACGATTCTTCGCTTTGCAGAGGAACACGGACGTCTGGAGGAAATCGCGGATATTTTAACGGCGGAGTTTTACGGTGCTTGAACAATCGTCAGGATGGTAAGTGTTCAGCAGGGGAATGCGGCGTGAAGGCAATTATTCAGCAGGAGAATGCGGCGTGAAGGCAATTATTCAGCAGGAGAATGCGGTGTGAAGGCAAGTGTTCAGCAGGAGAATGCGGCGTGAAGGTGAAATCGGTTTTTCGATGATGCTTTATTGTCGTTTACCGTCCATTGGTCACGCGCATGATGGGGGATTCAAAATATGGATCCAATAATCAATTTGAAACAATATGAAATCTGGTTCATTACCGGCAGCCAGCATTTATATGGTCCGGAAACCCTCGCCATGGTGGCAGCCCATTCGGAGGAGATGTCAAAAGCCTTCGACGTGAATCCCGGCATACCCTGCGCGGTTGTTTTCAAGCCCGTCGTGAAAACGGCAGATGAAATCACGCAGGTTTGCGAAGCAGCCAATGCAAATCCACGTTGTGCCGGAATCATCACATGGATGCATACGTTCTCGCCGGCAAAAATGTGGATTTCGGGACTGGCGCTCCTGCGCAAGCCGCTTCTTCACCTTCATACCCAGTACAACCGCGACATTCCGTGGGATACGATCGACATGGATTTCATGAATCTCAACCAGTCCGCGCATGGAGACAGGGAATACGGCTTCATAGGCACCCGCATGAAACTGGCGCGCAAAGTGGTCGTGGGCTACTGGGAAGATGTGCGGGTCATTGCGAAAGTGGGAGCCTGGATGCGTTCCGCCGTGGGCCATGTCGAATCCCGTCGCCTGAAAGTGGCCCGGTTTGGAGACAACATGCGCAATGTTGCCGTTACCGAGGGGGACAAGGTGGAAGCGCAGATCCGGCTTGGATGGACCGTGGACGGATACGGAATCGGTGACCTCGTGAAACGGGTAACGGAGGTTTCCGAGGCGGATGCGGATGCCTTGATGGCTGAATATGAGGCGACCTATGATTTTAGTCCTGAAGCCAGAATGCCCGGAGCCGCGCGTGACGCAATCCGCGTGCAGGCAAAGTATGAAATCGCCCTGAAGGCCTTTCTGTCGGAGGGTGGTTATGGCGCCTTCACAACGACGTTTGAAGATTTGCACGGCTTGGACCAGCTGCCCGGTCTGGCAGTTCAAAGGATGATGGCCGCCGGATATGGATTCGGCGGGGAAGGCGACTGGAAAACAGCCGCCATGGTCCGTTTGATGAAACTGATGGGTGCCGGTCCCGGCAAGGGAACCTCGTTCATGGAAGATTACACCTATCATTTCGAACCCGGCAATGAGATGGTGCTTGGAGCACATATGCTCGAGGTCTGCCCGTCCATTGCCAAAGACAGGCCGCGCATTGAAGTGTTCCCCCTTGGAATCGGAGGCAAGGCTGATCCGGCACGGATTGTATTCGAGGGGAAGGATGGCCCGGCCATCAACGCGAGCCTTGTGGACATGGGGGACAGGTTCCGCCTCATCGTCAATGAAGTCGAGGCTGTCAGGCACATTCCGGCCATGCCGAGGCTGCCCGTGGCCCGTGTTCTCTGGAAGCCGATGCCAAACCTCATGGATGCCGCGGAACATTGGATCCTTGCCGGCGGTGCCCATCATACCGTCTTCTCCTACGACATCACGTCGGAGCAGATGAAGGACTGGGCGGCCATGAGCGGAATCGAGTTCATCCTTATCCGCTGATTGCGGAGAGATGGACGACATAAGCCTGAGTGGCCGATGTTGAAGACAAAGAGTTATGAATCACTGATGGACTGCACGGCGATGACCGACTTCAATCACAACAATTGTGATTTTGTTGTCGTCAATCAGACATAAAATACGATAGTCTCCAATCCTATAGCGCCATTTCCCTTTGTGATCCGCCAGCAGTGGTTTTCCAAGAGCACGTGGGTCTTCACAATTTTGGAGTTTTTTCTCGATAAATCCTAAAATCAATGCTGCTGTCGGTGGGTCCATCTTTTTTAGGCTTTTCAAAGCGAAGTCCGAAAACACCACATTCCATTTTGGCATCATAATCAAAGCTCCGCCTTGACTTCATCAAGCGAATAAGTCTTTGTCATCTCTTTGAGCGCATTGTCAAACAGGGCAATATCAAGTTCATCTTCGATTCGTTCAATAACGGTATTGCGCACGAACTCTGAAACAGTCGTCCGATGGAGGGCTGCGTATTTCTTTATGAGTTCGCTGTCTCTGTCGTCCATTCGCAATGAAATGCTTGACATAAATACCACCACCTTTGTATTACATTGTAGTACAAATATCAGGAATAGGTCAAGGACAACTGCTCTTTTTGCAGGGCAGGAATTGTCTTGCATCTGGAAACTTTCAATGTGGATTCAGGGACTGGCGCTCCAGCGCATGGAAGTTTACGAACAGAAGTTTACGAATGGAAGTGTCAATAACATGTGAAAATGTCACCCCCTGGTCGAGTTAATTATCGGGACAAAA
>CAZFWQ010000481.1:0-2821 GCA_964522755.1 uncultured Oscillospiraceae bacterium
GATGTCATCATCATATGAGAGCATAAGGTAAGCCGGACGAAAGGGAAAAAGAATGGATGACGCACTATGGAAACTGGCAGGATTCCTCCTGGCTGCCATCCTGATCTTCATGGTCCCCACCATGGCGCTGCTGGAGCGCCAGGATGATGTGACGCAATCTCTCGTACAGGCGGAGACCAACCGGTTCGCGGATACGGCCAGGGATATGGGAGCCATTTCGCCCAGTCTTTACGACAGGTTTACGGAACGCCTGTCCGCCACCGGATTGCTCTACAATATCCGGATCCGGCATCAGAAACGTTCCTGGGCACCGGTTTATTCAAGCACGCCATCCGGGGTCCCATTTACAGGGACATACGGCCAGACCCGCATAACCGACGGAGAGCAAAGCGTGCTGACCGTTCTGTATCCATCTTCGTCAGCCGATGTGGACGACGTATCCCGGCAGTATCGCATGCATGCCGGAGACCTGCTGTTTGTGGAGGTGGAGAGCCGGGGAGAGACAATGGCCGGCTCCCTGCGCAGGATGGTGTTCTCCCGGTCCTCTTCCGGAATGGGCATATTTGCAAGGGCAGGGGGAATGGTGCGGAATGAAGCTGATTAGCCTCGCCTTCATCTGCCTGTTTGCGATGGCGCCGTTCCTTCTCATGGCGGACATACGCTCGGATTTTCTTTCCAAAAGCCTTGATATGCGGTCTTATTACGATGCGGCCATTGACAACGCCATCTCGGATGCGGCCTGGGTGATGGCGGGTTCAGTGAGGGAGGGGGCCGGATACGGCAGCGGTGAAGGCATGCAAACGGATGAGCAGGCAGCCGTGATGGCATTTTTCGATTCCCTGTATGCCGGGCTTGGCGCCACGGGCATTCCCGCCGCGGAAGCCCGCGTCCGCGCCCATGTGCCTGTGCTTGTAACGGTGGGTCCCCATGGAGCGTCGTTGCTTGTACAGACACCGTATTTGGATGGGAACCGCGTTCTTGTGACGAACCGGGTGCGCCTGCCGGCAAGGCCATATTCCTGGGATCCCGGTGATGGCCGCCACTTTGTGAGATTCACGATGGGGACGGATATCCAGGTATATGACCGGCTTGAAGATACCCTGCGGACGGAACCGTGGATGAATTTCCCCTCATTATTTCCCGGGCTTCAATCGGAAGATGATTTTGCTTCCAGGCGGCTTGCAGCCATCACCCGGGTAGTTCGGAGCCTTCTGGATGAAGGAATTGCGCTGGCCATGGCTGGCACCGCAAGAGTTCGTGATACGGCGGACGATGTGCTCCCAGTGTCCGGTCCGAATGCCGGAGTGCCTGCAGTCGCAGCTGAAGCGGGATACGGTTTCCGCTTTGACTTGCCCGGAACAGGTGACGCCGCATTTCGCAGGGCCGTCTCCGATGTCGGTGTCCTTGCCTTTGTGCAGGGGTTGCCGGTTGGAGGAGACAGAACCTATGACACGTTTGCATTCGGGGGCGGCCGTATCATCCGGAAAACCCAGGTTGTGGGATACTCATGGGATTCCCGTTTTTTTTACTGCCGGCCGGACTGTCCGCTCTACTTGGAGCGATTGACAAGCCCAGTGTACGAATCCAGTGCCGCCCGCTTTTTCCCAACTGCGCAGGAGGCGGCGGCCGAGGGATTTGAACCTTGTCCTGCCTGCCGTCCGTGACCATTGCGATGAGCTCGGAAGAAAACATCGATAACCGAAATAAAACAATATCGAAATATCACGGTGCAGGATTGTCATTCTGTGGTAAGATTTTGTCAGGAGGGCAAAATCATGCATGATGTCATCATCGTCGGAAAAGGGCCGGCAGGCATTTCCGCCGCGCTCTATACAATCCGGGCAAATCTTGAAACACTTGTCATCGGAACGGATGCCGGAGCGCTCGTGAAGGCCGGGAAGATTGAAAACTACTATGGATTGGCGGTTCCCGTCAGCGGTATTGAACTGATGCGAACCGGGGAACTGCAGGTCACGCGCCTGGGTGGAACCATACTGCAGGATGAAGTGCTTTGCATAGATTACCTTGGCCACTTCGAGGTGAAAACCTTGAGCGGTTCACATCAGGCCAAGTCGGTTCTGATTGCGACGGGCGCCCCTGTCATCCGGGTTCCGGTGAAAGGGCTTCAGGCTTTTGAAGGCCGTGGCGTCAGTTACTGCACCACTTGCGACGGTTTCTTCCATCGCGGCAAGCCGGTTGGAATTGTCGGATACAACGACTATGGGGTTCATGAAGCTGTGGAATTGCTGTCATTTACAAACAGCGTCACGTTCTTCACGAATGGGAAACAGCTTCAGCTTTCTGATGCTTCACGTTCAAAACTGTCCGGATTCACATTGGTGGAAACACCGATTTTAGAATTGTATGGTGAGGAAACACTGGAGGGAGTCAGGTTGTCAGACGGATCCGCAGTTCCCCTGTCGGGGTTGTTCATCGCATACGGCAGCGCTTCCGGCGCAACATTCGCCTTGAAGATGGGCATAGAAATGGACGGGTCATCCATCAGGGTGGATGACCGCATGGCGACGAACATCCCGGGCCTGTTTGCGGCCGGGGATGTGACGGGCGGCTTCAAACAGGTGTCCGTCGCCGTAGGGCAGGGGGCGCTTGCCGGCAGGCACCTGATTGAATATGTACGGCGGGAGCGGGCGTAGGAGTCGTATTCGGACAGCGTGCATGAAACGCAAAAAAAAGACGGTTAGCCGTCTTTTTTATTTGCATTTCATCCTGTGCTGTCTATCCCTGATGTCGTCTGAAGATGAAACCTTACTGTTGCCCTGCTGAAGTCGATGCTGTCTATCCCTGATGCCGTCTGAAGATG
>CAZFWQ010000482.1:0-2821 GCA_964522755.1 uncultured Oscillospiraceae bacterium
GACGATGCAGGCCAGCTTTCAATGGATTGGTTTGTCAAGGGCGTCGAAGGCACAATCGAGAAGAACTGAAATCAATGAACCGAAGGGCTGTCTCGAAAGAGACAGCCCTTTGACGCTTATCCAAGTACAGAGGTTAGCCGATGATGATGCCCGTTGTACGGATGGAGGAATGATCATGAACGGAACCGATTCCCTCATCTATGTCCGCATGAATGGAATCCGCAAAAGCTTCGGTGACGTCGTCGCCAACGACGGGATAGATCTCGAAGTCCGCAGCGGTGAAATCCATGCGCTGCTGGGAGAAAACGGCGCGGGCAAGAGCACGCTGATGAACATGCTGTCGGGGATATACGCTCCTGACAGCGGCCATATCCACATCCATGAAAAATCCGTGAGGTTCGGCTCTCCGCAGGAGGCGATCGGCGTCGGCATCGGCATGATCCACCAGCACTTCAAGCTGGTGGATGTTCTTTCGGCGCAGGACAACATCATCGGCGGACAGCGCGGCGGCCTTTTCCTGAACCGGAAAGCCATCCGCGGTGAGATCAAGGCCCTGATGGCGCGCTATGGGCTGGTGATTGATCCGGGCAAACGCGTTTCCGAGATGTCCGTCGGCGAAAAGCAGACGCTGGAAATCCTCAAGGTATTATATCGCGGTGCGGACATCCTCATCATGGACGAACCGACGGCCGTGCTGACGCCGCAGGAAACGAGGCACCTGTTCGAAATCATCAGGCGCATGAGGGATTCCGGCTGCGCCATCGTCATCATCACCCACAAAATGCAGGAAGTCCTTGACATCAGCGATCGGGTCACCGTATTGCGCCGCGGAAAAACGGTGCGGACCCTGAATACCGCGGACACGACCCGTCAGGAACTGACTGACCTCATGGTGGGAAGAACTGTCAGCCTGTCCATTCACAGGCCTTTAGTCGTCCAGACCGAGGCAGTGCTCTCCCTGTGCGATGTCACCTGCTACAACCAGGAAAAACGCAAATTGCTGGACGGGATCACGTTCGACCTTGCGGGAGGTGAAATCCTCGGCATAGCGGGCGTGGCAAACAGCGGCCAGAAGGAACTCTGCGAAGCCATTGCGGGGCTGCTGAAGGTGCAGGAGGGAGACATCGACATGCGCGGGAACAAGCTCATCGGCATGTCCCCGCGAGAAATAGCCCGCCTTGGCGTCAGCATGAGCTTTGTTCCGGAAGACAGGCTGGGCATGGGCCTTGTCGCTTCCATGGGCATCGTGGACAACATGATGCTGAAGAATTACAGGGACCGCGGACGGTTTTTCCTGGACCGCAGACCCGCGGCCAAGCGTGCCAACAAGATTGTGGAGCAGCTTGAAATCCTGACACCGGGAATATTGCACCCTGTCAAAAACCTTTCGGGCGGCAATATCCAGAAAGTGCTGCTGGGCCGGGAAATCGCCTCGAACCCGCATGTGCTCATCACCGCATACCCGGTTCGCGGGCTGGACATCAATGCCTCACACAACATATACAACCTCCTGAACGAGCAGAAGAAGAACGGGGTCGGCATCCTATTCGTGGGTGAAGATCTTGACGTCCTCATGGCGTTCTGCGACCGGATCCTGGTCCTGCACGCGGGACGGGTCACCGGCATTGTCGCCGCGCACCGGGTCTCGAAGGAGCAGCTTGGCATGATGATGACCGGCCACCTGTTGGCGGACCCGGGGGAGGAGGCCCATGTATAACCTGACCAAACGCAATGCCATGCCGCTTGGCCAAGCCATGCTGATCCGGGGCGCCGGCATCCTGCTCGCCCTTGTGACAGCAGGCGTGCTGTTCGTGCTCATCGGATACAATCCCCTCGAGGTTTTCGCATCCATGCTCAAGGGTTCCATCGGGTCCGGCTACAATCTCCGGGAAACCATCATCCGCGCAATACCCCTCGTTGTGACCTCGCTTGGCATCTCACTCGCATTCAGGATGAAATTCTGTAATATCGGGGCGGAAGGCCAAATCATCATGGGGGCCTTTGCGGCGACCTTCTTCGCCCTTTTCACGCCGAATCTGCCAAGGGCGCTCCTGCTTCCGCTGATGGCGCTGGCCGGCATGCTTGCCGGGGGCCTGTGGGCTTTCGTGACCGCCGTGCTCAAGGTGAAATTCGGCGTGAATGAAACCATCATCACCCTCATGATGAATTATGTGGCGCTGCAATGGGTCACATACCTGCAATACGGCCCCTGGCGGGACCCGAAAGCGCTGAATTTTCCCAAGATAGCCAACTTCGAGGAAAATGCCATCCTGCCGAAGATATTCGGCATCCATGCAGGCTGGGTCATTGCCATTCTGCTTGCAGCCCTGTTGTTTTACTTCATCCGGCACACGGCATTCGGCTATGAAATCAATGTGGTGGGCGAAAGCCGCAACACAGCCCGCTACGCGGGCATCCAGGTCAGCCGGGTCGTGCTGGTCACTGTTTTCCTATCCGGTGCCCTCTGTGGCCTTACGGGCATGCTGCAGGCCTCTGCGGTCAGCCAGACCCTGACGCGGGACATAGCCGGCGGGGTCGGCTATACGGCCATCATCACCGCCTGGCTGGCATCGCTCAGCGCCCCCCTCATTCTGGTGGTGTCCTTCTTTTTCGCCATGCTGGTGCAGGGGGGCGACTACATTCAGACGGCCTTCAACATATCCGCTTCCGTGGCGAAGATACTGCAGGCCGTCATCCTGTTTTTTGTCCTGGGAAGTGAATTCTTCGTCCAGTACCGGATTCATCGCGTCTCCGGGGATAAGGGGGAGCGCTGAAATGGATTTGGCATTCATAGTTGACCTTTTCACCGCAGCAGTCCAGG
>CAZFWQ010000483.1:0-2787 GCA_964522755.1 uncultured Oscillospiraceae bacterium
TGGAATCCGCTCCAGGATAGGTCGCCGGGGTTCAGTGTATGTCCGTCGAGGACGACGATTTTCATGTGTTTCCTCCTAGGCTCTGTCCTATTGTAGATTGTCAAAGCGATTAGACGGGCATTGTATACCGGGAAAGCAAAGTTCATCACGCCATTCATAGGAGCACAGACAGATATATGCAAAGCTTTCCAATTCCCGATTCCATCGGAGTGTGCGCCGGATTATACCTCGAAGTTGAAGTCCCCGAAACGACGCGGCCGGCCTAAATGGAAAACGATCGAACGGGATTTCTAGTAAAAAGCAAATGAAAACTCACGCTTGTATGCACCTATCTTGAGCATCGATTCTATTTCCATTTCATCCTCCTAGTTGATTGTATCAAGTTCGATTACCGAAGCCAGTTTCCCCGCTGTCTGAATTACAGCACTGCCTGCCTCAACTCGTACGCTACAGCCGATGCAACCTTTACTAGCAGTCCATTTTCGTCCTTGCGGTGCATGAATGACAAGCTTCATCGGGCAAGCCCACTTCCAGTCTATTCCGATACTCAGGCGCCCTTGGCGGTATTCCCATGATGAGATCTCTTTGCCGCCCATAGAGAAATGACCATCTGTATAGATAAGTGCAGGTAAGCCATGCAATTCCGGCGTGACTTTCAACAATACTGCCGAGTGCGGTGCTACTGTTCCGATATCTACTATTTCACCGTATTCTACTCCGCTCCATATTCTGCCGCTCCAGAATTCAGCGACCGTAAATGTCTTAGCCGTCGAAGCGAATGTGCCCAGCGACCGTTCGTCGAGAACAAACCTGTATTCAATCGGTTCACTAGACCAGTTCACACGCGCAAGAGTATGCCATGGACTGTGCTCCTGAAAGACGGGGGTTATCTCCGTATCGAAAACCGAGGGGAGGCCGTTTCCTGCGAACAAGTCTCGCGGAATGGCGGATTTTCCGACGGAAGGCATGATGTGCCGTAGCAGATACAATCTGTCATAGTCGATTTCGGCCAGGTTTTCTGTCCAACTCACAATTCCGCCGCCAAAATATTGATTCAATGCAAAAATACACGCCTCGTCATCCGTCAATGATCCGAGTGAGAGATCAAGGTTCCTACTCATCACTTTCTTGCGGCGTACCATCAGCGCGTCCGGGTCATTGCACCAAAGACTGTTCATCCAATAACGCAGTACATTCTGTCTGATGGTCAACGGTGCATACGAACGGTCCTTTGAACCTTCCGATCTCGGCCATACACTGAAGACGTCTGACCCAGTCCGATGACCCTGTACCAGCCCTTCGGCCGGTCCATACAACCCTCCGCACACAATGATTTCAGCATGCGGTCCTGCCCCACGGCGGACGGCTTCAATTCCTTGTCTGTAGGCCATGGCTCTGGTGCAACCAGCTTGATTGAACACAACATCATCGGTCATCGCAACAGCGCGGGTAAAATCAATCTTATGGTATGTGAAGCCCCATCCTTCTGTTAACTCTCTGAACAATTGCTCCAGCCATACCAGAACCTCCGGGTGGGTTGTATCCAGAACGTAGTTGTCCATCTGGTTCGCCTTGAACTGCACAGGTGATCCATCGGCATGTTTCAGTAGCCATTCGCAATGGTAGTATTGGATCTCGCATCTAGGCTCAATTATGAATGGACAGGTCCATATGCCAGGTCTGAAGCCATGGCGGATGATTTCACTTGCGAGCGCCTTCATACCGGATGGGAATTTTGCATTTGGTCGCCAGTCTCCAAATCGATATTCCCAGCCTTCATCTATCTGAAATACATCCACAGGAAGACTATATTTGGTTAGTGCATCCAAATTGGTCCTCACGTCCTGCTCAGTAATAGTTTCACCATAATAGTACCAAGTGCAGTAGACTGAGGGGTTTCCCCGAACAAGCCCATGCTCGTTCATCGATATGCGCGCCTGAATATACTGGTCAATAGCGTCAAACGGATCTGGGTTGCAGTCGAGCCTTATCCATTCGCTTGCTAACGATCCACCGGGGAAAAGAACGGAGTTGTCCGCAGCACATGCCACACTCAGCCGAACGACGCATTTGTCCTCAAGGCGCAACTCCACAGATGCAAGTTGCGCCCTTGTCGATAGATAGCCAACCAGCAGGGTTCCCGGACCTTCTCCGTTGCCTGTGCATATCACAGTCAGTTCATCACTATTTATCGTAGTATTATCATCCCTTTGGCTACCTGCAACTGTGTGGCCATCCTCTTCCATGGCCATTAGGGGATCATCAGACGCTGCATCCTGCTTTCCCAGAATGCTCACTGAGGGCAGGTCGTTTTTTTGCCGTCCCTGTCGAAACAAGCACCAGCTTCCACAGCCGGCTTGTCCAATCCTCATATCATCCGATGTATCTATGAAAACAGGCACTAACGAGGAAACCCTGATGGCTTCCTTGCCGAGATTGTGCAATACCAGTCGGGTGTGCAAGTTGGTAGGATTGGTACTGCACCATGAAGTCTCCCTGTCTATCTGGAAGTATCCTGAAACAAATCGCTGTATGGCTTTCATGTCATGGCCGTTTGGAGTGGCTGCAATCATCAAAGCGGATTGCTCGATGAGGGTTGCACTCTCTAGCAGTTCCGTTTCGCCTGCCAGTCCCCCGAGATGCAATTGGCTCCCGAAACGCAACTGCACATCCACTCCGTGCCATGTCAGTATTTTGCCATCCTGTGAAAACACAGGGCTTACAGCATTTAACTTCGTATCATTTCGGATTCTTTCCTTGATGACGGAATAGATAAGGCCATTTGTC
>CAZFWQ010000484.1:0-2784 GCA_964522755.1 uncultured Oscillospiraceae bacterium
TTTCCCTGCTCGTGGCATTCCTTTTTATAAGTGCCGGCAACGGGATGCTGGAAACGGGTGGGGTTCGTCGAGTTCCCGGTGATGGACACGTCCACGCCTTCCAGGTGCATGATGGCGACGCCTTCACGGACATCGTCCGCGCCGTAGCAGCGGACCTTTGCGCGTTCACCCTTGGAATAGGAGATTTCCCTTGCAATGGACACCTTGCCCGTGCCGTAATCGAACTCGGTCTGCACGTAAGTGAATCCGTTGATGCGGGATATGATTTGCGCCGCATCCTTGCCAAGGCCGTTCAGGATGACTTTCAGCGGCGTGCTGCGCACTTTGTTCGCGCTTCTGGCGATGCCGATGGCGCCTTCCGCGGCGGCAAAGGACTCATGCCCCGCAAGGAATGCGAAACACTTGGTTTCCTCGCGCAGGAGCATGGCGCCCAGGTTGCCGTGGCCGATGCCGACCTTGCGGTCGTCTGCGACGGAACCGGGGATGCAGAAGGCCTGCAGGCCGATTCCGATGGCTTCGGCCGCTTCGGCCGCCTTGGTGCACCCTTTCTTCAATGCGATGGCCGCACCGGCCACGTAGGCCCAGCAGGCATTTTCGAAACAGATGGGCTGGACGGATTTCACCAGGGAATATATGTCCATTCCCTTGGCGTCACAATTTGCCTTTGCCTCTTCAAGCGAGGCGATGCCATATTGGTTCAAGGTGGCGTTCACCTGATTGATGCGTCTCTCGTAGCTTTCAAACAAAGCCATTTCCTCGTCCTCCTTCCTTTATTCGCGGCGCGGATCGACAATCCTGACGGCTTCCTTGAACCGGCCATAGGAGCCTGTCGCCTTCACGAGCGCTTCATTCGCGTCGGTTCCGGCCTTGATGGCGTCCATCATTTTTCCGAGGTTCACGAATTCATAACCGATGATTTCGTTGTTTTCATCCAAGGCAACATGCGTGACATACCCTTCGGCCATCTCCATGTAGCGGGGGCCTTTCGCGAGGGTGCCGTACATGGTTCCGATCTGGCTTCTCAGACCCTTTCCAAGGTCTTCCAGGCCGGCGCCGATAGGGAGACCCCCTTCAGAAAAAGCAGTCTGGGTGCGGCCGTAGACGATTTGCAGGAACAGTTCGCGCATGGCGGTGTTGATGGCGTCGCACACGAGGTCCGTGTTCAGCGCTTCGAGAATGGTCTTGCCGGGCAGGATTTCAGCGGCCATTGCCGCAGAATGGGTCATGCCGGTGCAGCCGAGTGTCTCCACAAGGGCTTCCTCGATGATGCCGTCCTTGACATTGAGGGTCAGCTTGCATGCGCCCTGCTGGGGTGCGCACCATCCTACGCCGTGCGTAAGGCCGGAAATGTCCTTGACCTCTTTTGCCCGAACCCATTTCCCTTCCTCGGGAATGGGGGCCGGCCCGTGGTTTGGCCCTTTCGCGATGCACATCATGCTTGCGACTTCGTGAGAGTATTCCATGTCCTGGCTCCTTTCGATGAAATGATCGGTATTGCAGGTGATGGGTAGTCTTCGGATGAAGCGCGGTGTTCCGCATTCATTTGCGTGTCATCCCGTGATTGAACGGGATTTTCGAAGCGCAGGGCATGGATGCGGCAGAACGCTGGACAATTGTATCATGAAACAGTTTGTTTTGGGATGCATTTTTATTGCATGACATCGCTTGTCATTCCATTGTTTGCATTTTCTATTTGTGGATATCTATATACTGTACAATTCATGCCGATTTTCGGTTTTATTTTGCAAGGGCGGACAACAATGAAAAAATGGCAGCCGAATGCATTGGCCGCGGCGAAACGCATCACTACAATTTTTACCGTGGCTGCTTTTACGAGCATCTTGCTTGTGAGTGGCGGGTTGAACTTTTTTCTCAGGCGAGCCGCATTGACGGTTGCCCAGGCAAACCTGAATTCCATGGCTTTCCAGATGGGAAAGCATTGTGAAAGTACGATAAACGGAGCCCGCCTCGATCTTGAGTTCATGGCGGGGTTGCCTGCATTCAAACAATTATCCGGCACGGGTCTGATCGATCCGGCGGTCAATGGCCTTCCGGAAACGGAAGATTCCGAAAAACGGCAGTTGTTCGCGCAGATGATGAAGAAGTCCGATGTTTTTTCCACTCTTTTTGTTCTCCAGCCGAACGGAGATGTTTATCTCATGTATCCGTTCGAGGCGCAAAAAAACATCGGGCAAACCAATTTCGCCGATAAGAAATACTATCAGGACGCACTTGAAACGAAAAAGACAGTCATATCCGATGCATTCATTTCTGCCGGCGGAAATCTGTCGGCAGCCATTCTTGTGCCGTTGTCCGATGGTTCGGGAAAGATCATCGGCTATCTGGGCGGTGGCTTCAATCTGACAACGCTTTCCGGACTGATGGCCAGCCAAGAGATCGCCCCTTTTGACTTCGCAGCCCTCATTGACAATCATGGGCAGGTTATCGCGAACACGATGCCAAGTGGCATAACCGGGGATGTTAAAGGATTCGTTTCAGACCGGAACCCGATCATATCCCGGTTTGTCTCGTCCGCGCCCACTTTCGGCATCAATGAAACAGCAATGGTCATGGAGGATGAATATGATGATCCAAACAGCCGGAAGCATTTTCTTGAAGTATTGTATCCGATGGATTCAGGCTGGGGCATGTTCCTGCTCAGAGACAAGTCGTCCGTATTGAATGAAGTCATTCCCGGAATATGGCACATGTCATTGATAACTGCTCTTCTAGTTCTTCTCATCTGCGGATTTGGCATATTCATTGCGCACACGACCGGGGAAC
>CAZFWQ010000485.1:0-2781 GCA_964522755.1 uncultured Oscillospiraceae bacterium
TCGAAATGACGGAGCATTCCCGTACGGGAGATCAATATAAGGAAGATAAGGAAGGGGTATTGCAACGCACGCTCGAGCGTTTGGTGCCGGAATCCCTTTTCGATTATTATTATTTTCAGGGAGAAATGTTAGCCCAGCAGCTTCTTTCGGGACACAACCAGGCCATTCATAAAGGTTTGGAAACGCTCCTGCATAAAGATGAATGGGAGACGGCCATTGATAACGTAACAAGAACCCGTCAAGCCATCACATCTAAAATTCAGAAAATCGGCGAAGCAAACAAAGATTATATTGAAAAAGGGGAGGTGTTGGAAGGGATCAGAAACAACATGGCGCATTTCAAAAAAACGCTTGCCGCTGAGCAGGAAACTGAAAAAAACGCCAACATTGAATACAAGGTTCTGGAAGATCAGATCAAATCACTCGGGCGCGGCTCAAAACATGAGGACCTGAACGAAACCTTGGAAAAGGCTAGGCGTGATCTTCTGATGGAATCCAGAAAAATAGAGCGGGTAGACTCCGAAATCTGCGAACTCGTCGGAGACTCAAAAGGAGCACCCTTTTTCTTGCCGGCCTGCGGTCCCGCCCTTGAATTGCTTTCCCAGATGCAGGGTGAGAACATGTTGCCCGCCGATGTTACGGAAGGATTTGTTGAGCGGCTGCTCAATTCAGACAAATGCATCTGCGGACGCCCCTTGTGCCCCGCCACCAAATATGCGGATGAACGGCAATGTATCGAGGACTATCGCGCAAGAGCAATGGCGGTCGATCTGAATGCCGGATTGCTGACGGTTCTCAACATGGTAGGCGGAAAAACTCGGAGCAGCCTTGCGAGCAAGATTGATGATATTTCAGCAACTGTCAAAAGCCTGCTTGACGCTCAAATGACCAGCATTCTGCGAATTAAGGAATTGCGCAAGGCAGTTGGAGATCTCGAGGAAAAACGCGCTCAATCCAACATCGATGAAATTGCCGCATGTCAGGTAAAACAACGACTGGTTTATGATCGCGCCATAAACGCTTCAAAAAATCAGGGCGATCTTGAGAGGAAACTGAAACAGTTGGCCATTCAGGAAAAACAGTCAAAGGATGAACTGGATCGCATGGTGCGCGGAAACGAACATAAGGAGCTGGCTTGGCTTCATTCCATGCAGGAGCGAGCGAAGGAACTTCAAGAGATGATGGAAGAGTTTGTGAGGCTTCTCATGACGTCCTTCCGTTCATCCCTACAGAAATCCGTAGAAAAATATTACAATGAAAACACACGGGATGAAACCAAGGCTGTAATTGATCCTCAACTAATTCCTCATGCTATCGGAACCGACAACAAAGTGCTTAAGGTCTTGGGTGGTGCACAGCAGCAGTTGCTTGTCCTGTCCCATATCATCTCCCTGGCGGAACTGCGGCGCGATTTGCATGAAGACCTGGAAAAATTGGGAATTCATTTTGGCAGACTGGACGACCAATCCTTTTTCTTGGACTCCGTCTTTGCTCCCTGCGACCCGAATATGGCCGGCATCATCGCTGATTTCCTGCCAAAAAAAGCCAGGCAGATGGTCGTTCTGGTCGCACCTCAGCAATGGCATGAGAACATCCGCACTCGTTTGGAAAAGGCTGCCGATCGCATCTATCGTTTTCAGTATTTCACACCTAAGAAACCCGACAACGAACAGGATTTCGTGGTTCAGGTAGGGAAAGCGAAAGTTAGCTTATACTCCCTGCTTAAATCTCATTCACAGGCCTACACGAAGATTTCGGAGGTTCGTTAAATGGCGCAAGTGAGAATACCTAAAACGGCCGAATCGCTTCTTCCGTTCTGCCGGACATGGTCGGGACGGAATAAGAACGCTTGTTTTGCCACATACGCGGAAATGATGGTTTTTGCAGCCGGATGCGGATTTCATTTTCTTGAGGGCGATAAACCTCCTCAATGCGTTTCTTTCGTATCGAACAATCAACCCAATCCGATCGACCTTATGATCTTTAAAAACGAAAGCCAGCAGGCGTACCCGTTGATTCTGATGCTGGCTCTCGCGGCACTCAAGAAACACGAAGCCATTCGTGACGAAGAACGGCTATGCAAGCTGATTGAAGATTATGGCGCTGTTGGGCTCAATGAACTAGCCAAACGACTGGAGATGTCGGGGGCTGATGATTTTCATGTCGAATTGGCGCGGTTGCTTCAGGAAACAAGCCGCACCGTCCTGAAAAAGGATAAGGAGAAGCTGTAAATGTCCATTACCCGAACAGGTGATATTCCCATATTTTTAAAATTCATCACGGAACAGGCCCTCATTCCGCGCAATGGCACTCCATCGACCGCTTTTATCCAGCTGACGCAGTTCAACTTCAGATGGATCGACATCCCGAGTTATCAGCGCGGCCTTGTCTGGGATGAGGAGGACTTCGAGCAACTGTTGAACAGCCCGTCTGTTTTCCTGGGTAACGCCATCCTGGGCCACTTTCCCGTTCCCACGCCGCGGGATCAATTCGGTATGCTTCCCGATAACGTGCAGCATTATGAAGTTCTAGTGGATGGGCTTCAGCGCTTTTCTATCGGCACAGCGCTTCTGCACATTCTGCACCAGTTCATATTCGCCCAGGGAGCCCGGTTTCCAAATGAAGCACAGCATTATGCAGCTTTGGGATTACTTGCCGTTCCCATGGCGCTTGTCTACGAACACAACGACAACGAACTAGCCAATCACCATCGCAAGGCAGTGCGGGAGAGTTATGTCGAATTCCGGCAAACGCTGGCCTCCTGGTTAGAAAACGAAATCA
>CAZFWQ010000486.1:0-2780 GCA_964522755.1 uncultured Oscillospiraceae bacterium
TGGTGAGATAAGAAAATTTATCGCCAGCATGAAGAAATAGCGGAATACACTACATATCTTGCCAAAACAGAAGATGCCTCAAACGCTTTTATTACGTGCGTTTGAGGCATCTGTCGTCCTCGTAGACTGCAAAACTCAGGATATACTTCGCAATTTCATTAATTCACATAAGCCCATCTTATCTGTTCCCTTGAGCAGTGCGATGAAGCTATGGCGTTATGCGCACATTGAAGGAGCCTTTGAATGGTTTTTCCGGTTCAATCCCAACCTTCTCACAGTGTTCAATGTACTCATCGATAGCGTTGTGGAAGTCTTCTGTAAGTGTTTGTGCACAATCACCTTCGAAGGATATCGTAGACTTTATGCCAATGACCTTCCCATGAAATACCGCATCCTCTTCCGAAAATTCAATACTTCCTGTGTAGCCGCGATAATTGATTCCGCTGTTCATAATAACCCTCTTTCTTTCATGGCAGTGATGATGTCTCGATCTGGTAAGTCTTTTCAATGCGAGGATGTGGTTCTCGACTGCTCTCGCAATTATAACATTCTAATTGCACTTTAACAATTAGAATGTTATAGTGAGAATAAAGTTGGCATTCATTCTTGGGGAGATAAAGCATATGCAGGATTTGATTGATTATCTAAGCAGTTCTTTGGGTGAATCTCCATCAATCATACCATATGCAAGGAAAAATGAATTGCCGTTGTTCCTGCAAAATGAATATGATATTTATCATGGAACCATTCATGGCATCTCCGTCCTGTTCATCAAACCCAAAGCAGAGAGGCTTTCAATTGAGCGATTGAAGAAGCACTTGAAAAGAATCAATGAAGTCACAGCAGGTCAACCCATTTTGTGGTTTGCAGGGCTTCGTTCGGTGCAGCGCAACAAGCTCGTTATGGACCGCATTCCTTTTGTTGTTCCCGGATTGCAGATGTATCTGCCTTTTTTATATTTGAATTTCAAGGAGCAAGTTGTGGTTCAACGACCATCTGTTGATTTATTCACGGTTGCTATGCAGTGTGTTTATCTTCATCTGCTGCTGCATCCCAGAGAATATGTCAGTGCCAGCAAGATTTCGATGGAGCTTCACTTATCAGTTATGACGGCAACCCGTGCACTTCGTGATCTGGAGGTGCTGGAACTGGTGACACCCCAAGGATCTGCCACCAGAAAAAAATACCAGAGGATCGAAAAACGGTTTTATTGGGATAAGGGGTTATCCCGGCTTATCACGCCCGTCATGCGTAAGGTTTATACTCGGAGGCTACCGACAGGATTGAAATGGTACATTTCCGGTGAAAGTGCGCTGGCACAGCTATCCATGTTGAATGAACCGCCTCATCCTGTTTATGCGATCTATAAGAAAAACTTACCCATTGTTAATGAAAAAGATATTTTGCTGATGGATGAACTGGATGATGTGGATTATCAAATCCTTGAGATTTGGAAATATGACCCGGCAATGTTTTCAAAGAAAGAGATTGTAGATTTGTTTTCACTTTTCGCATCGCTTCAGAGGGTGGATGAACCACGCCAGGAAACCGAAATGAGCATTCTACTGGAGGAAGTCTTATGCGCGGAATAGAAATATTCAAAGAATACTTCCATGAGTTTCAAGGAAATTATGTATTCATCGGTGGTACCGCCTGCACCATACTATTTGAAGAAGCCGGAGAAGCGTTTCGTGCCACGAAAGACATGGACATCGTCCTCATCATCGAAAACATCAATGTTGATTTCGCAAAACAATTCTGGCGGTTCATACATGATGGTCAGTATGAGGAGATTTTCGCCAGTGAAGTACATGGCCGATTCTACCGTTTTGCAAAACCGGTCAATTCTCGATTTCCATATATGATTGAACTCTTTTCCCGTAGGCCAGCCGAGTTCGCTCTGTTTCCCGGAACGCACCTGATGCCGATTCACATTGCAGATGATGTATCGAGTCTTTCGGCAATTTTGCTTGATGATGACTATTACAGATTCCTGCTGGATGGAAGAAAGTTGATTGACGGGATTCCGGTATTGGATGAGTTGCATCTGATCGCATTCAAGGCGAAGGCGTGGTGTGAACTGACAGATCGACATCAGAAAGGGGAAGAAGGGTTGACCAGGCATATCAAAAAGCATCGAAAAGACATAGCGATGTTGATGTCACTGGTTGGTTCAGGCGTGCATGCATCGATGGATGGTATTGTCATGTCGGATATGAAACGCTTTATTGATGCAATGCGAAGTGAAACACTTGATGTCTATACGACAGGAGTCGCGGGAATGACGACGAAAAGGTTTGTTGAAACACTTGAATCATTTTTTCAGAAGAATGAAGGCTAAGAGCGACAGACATTCTCTTCTTGAAATACCATATGAAAGGTGTGTCGAGAAGCTTTCTCGACCAAGCTACCATATAAACCTTAGCGTGTTTTCTTTTCCGTTTCATGAGTTGACCCCTAGTAGAATCCTGCCATTCTTGCGGGCTTGTTGTTTGAATTCATGTGTTCGGCTGACACTTGCAGCCTTTTGCATAGGGAGCCGACAACGATTCCAAGGGTGAGAAACCTGATTGCTGAACCATATGGACCTGCAAACGTGCATGGAGGTGAAGACCCGTCTGCTTGCGATGGACTACGCGGATTTGAAGTTTTATTCGATGGGAAGGGATTGTTTTATGATGTTTTTGTCCATCCGGTGAATCTTGTTGTGTAAGGTTAGTGTCCATCCGGCAAATCATTCATGAAATAGTTTTCAAGTCATGCCTTACAGCGATGACTAC
>CAZFWQ010000487.1:0-2753 GCA_964522755.1 uncultured Oscillospiraceae bacterium
CGTCTTCGATGCGGTGTTTCTTTTCCTTCATTTCGGTTTCGGTAGCTGCGCCGACCTGGATGACGGCAACGCCGCCGGCGAGCTTGGCAAGGCGCTCCTGGAGCTTCTCGCGGTCGAAATCTGATGTCGTCTCTTCGATCTGGGCCTTGATGGCCTTGATGCGATCCCTGATGGCGGATTCGTTTCCGTTGCCGTCGACAATGATCGTGTTTTCCTTTTGAATGACGACTTTCGCCGCGCGGCCAAGTTGGTCGAGGGTAGTTTCCTTCAGCTCAAGTCCCAGTTCCTCGGTGATGACGGTGCCGCCGGTGAGAATGGCGATATCCTGCAGCATGGCCTTGCGGCGGTCTCCGAATCCCGGTGCCTTTACGGCGACGCAGGTGAATGTGCCGCGCAGCTTGTTGACGAGGATGGTGGCAAGCGCTTCGCCTTCAAGGTCTTCAGCGATGATGACAAGTTTCTTGCCCTGCTGGACAATCTGTTCGAGGACGGGAAGGATTTCCTGGATGTTGGAGATTTTCTTGTCCGTGATGAGGATGTATGCATTCTCGAGAACAGCTTCCATCTTCTCGGTGTCGGTAACCATGTAAGCGGACACGTAACCGCGGTCGAACTGCATGCCCTCGACCACTTCGAGGTTGGTGCTCATGGTTTTGGATTCTTCAACGGTAATGACGCCGTCCTTCGAAACCTTGTCCATCGCATCGGCGATGAGTGAGCCGATTTCCTCGTCATTGGCGGAAATGGCGGCGACACGGGCGATGTCTTCCTTGCCGTTGATCTTGTGGGCGCTTTCGATGATGCCTTCAACGGCAACGACGACGGCCTTCTGGATGCCCTTTTTCAGGATCATCGGATTGGCGCCTGCCGCTACGTTCTTCAGGCCTTCACGGATGATGGCCTGCGCAAGAAGGGTGGCTGTCGTGGTTCCGTCGCCGGCCACGTCGTTGGTCTTTGTCGCGACTTCCTTCACAAGCTGGGCGCCCATGTTCTCGAATGCGTTATCAAGTTCAATTTCCTTGGCAATGGTGACGCCGTCGTTCGTAATCAGGGGCGAACCGAATTTCTTATCAAGCACGACATTGCGACCCTTGGGCCCGAGGGTGATTTTCACGGTATTGGCGAGTTTGTTGACGCCGGTTTCGAGAGCTTTCCTGGCGTCTTCACCGAAAAGGATATCTTTTGCCATTGTAGCGTTCCTCCTTATTCTACGACAGCAAGGATATCGCCTTGCTTCACGATGGTGTACTGCTCGTCGTCAAGTTTGACTTCCGTGCCGGAATACTTGCTGATCAGCACTCTATCGCCCTTTTTGACTTCCATCTTCTCTTTTTCTGTTCCAGGTCCTACTGCGATTACTTCTGCGACCTGCGGCTTTTCTTTTGCAGTGCCGGGCAGGACGATGCCACTCTTCGTGGTTTCGACCGCTTCGAGCATTTTGATGACCACTCTGTCTGCCAACGGTTTCATGTTCATGTGTGCGACCTCCTTATGGATTCCCGGTTTCGTCCGGGTGTCTGACTTGTTAGCACTCTCTTGTGATGAGTGCTAACACAATTCTAAACGATTCCTTTGCAGGAATCAAGCCTTGTTTCTTTTTTTTGGTGATTTAGTTGCTTTTGCTGTTTTGAAAGTCGGCGCATTGATACGGCAGTGATTCCGACCAAGGGCATGGGATATTCCGCCACCCAAAATTACATGTGCAGCCGCACATGATTTCATTTGCCGTCGCATATGATTATATTTGCCGTTGCGCGTGATTATATTTTCAGCCGCAAATGATTATATTTGCCGTTGTGCATGAATACCTTTGCCATCGCGTAAAAAAGAATTGTCGCCGGCAACCATCAGCTGCTACTTTGTCTTCTCGGCGGGTTCATGATTCATCTCGTGTATTACCCGCAGTCCTTCAAGTGTCAGCAGAGGGTTGATTTCACCGATTGTCGAGGATTCTGCGCCAATAAGACGGGCCATGCCTCCCGTCGCAACCACGCGGATGTCTTCTCCGGATCCGGAAACAAGATGTTCCGCAACCATTTCGGTTTTCATCAGGCCGACGATGTGATCGACCTGGCCGACAAACCCGTGAACAAGCCCGGACTGCATGCTGGTGACCATTGTCCGTCCGATGACATGGCGAGGTTTGGCGATTTCCACCCGTGTCAGTTTCGAAGCCTTTTCAAAGAGAGCATCGGCTGATATTTTTATTCCGGGGCAGATGACGCCGCCAAGATAGTCATTCCGCTCGCTGACGGCGCAAAACGTGGTGGCCGTACCAAAATCGACGATGATGACAGGCCCTCCGTATAGTTTGAGCGCCGCCACCGCATTGACGATTTTGTCCGCGCCGACTTCCCTAGGATTTTCATACCGGATATTGATGCCGGTCCGCACACCGGGCTCTACGAGCACCGGTTCCCGGCCAAGATACTTCCTGATGGCATTGAGAAGGGAATGCATGACCGGAGGGACAACCGTGCATATGATGACGTGGCTGACGTCTTTCGGCGACAGGCCCGCATGCTGCAGGAACTGCGTCATCATGATTCCCGCCTCGTCGGATGTCCGCTCCTGGTCCGTGCCCATGCGCCAGTTTGCGCAAAGGGCATTCTCATTGTAAATTCCGAAATTCGTGGTTGTATTGCCGACATCAATCGCCAAAAGCATGGTCACACCTCCACAGGTGATTGGATGGTTAATGCCGCCCGCAAGACAACACTGGCGAGGTGAATTTTGGCTTGGCGGCTGTTGAC
>CAZFWQ010000488.1:0-2751 GCA_964522755.1 uncultured Oscillospiraceae bacterium
GGAGAACAGCCAATGAGACTCAAGGATAAGGTTTCGATCATAACAGGTGCTGGCTCGGGAATCGGCAAGTGCATTGCCGAAGTATTTGCAAAGGAAGGGGCAAAGGTTGTCTGCAGTTCCCGACGGGCAGCGAATGGTCAGGGTGTGGCCGATGCCATCAAGCTCTCGGGCGGTGAGGCCTGTTTCATCAAATGTGACATATCCGTCGAGGCTGATGTGAAAGTGCTTGTTCAAAAAACAATCGAACAATACGGCAGAATTGATATTCTTGTGAATAATGCCGGTGTCAATTTTGTGAAACCATTTGTCGAGATATCGCCAACTGACTGGGATCGAGTTATCAACACCGACCTTCGGGGGACCTACCTGTGTTCCTGGTATGCCGTGCCGAAGATGCTCGAACAGGGGGGCGGATCCATCATCAATATCACCTCGGTGCATACGGTGGCCGGATTGCCGGGAGCTGCCCCCTACGATGCCGCCAAGTGGGGCGTCGTGGGACTGACCAAGTCAATGGCTGTCGAACTGGGCTCCAGGAACATCCGCGTCAATGCTCTTTCCCCGGGCCTGATCGATACGCATATTTGGCAGGACATCAAAGACGCCGCAGAAGATTTGGATGAATGCCTCCGATATTGGCAATCCAATATTCCCATGGGCCGGGTCGGGACCGTGGAAGAAATCGCCTATACGGCAGTATTTCTGGCCAGTGACGAGGCCAGTTATATTACCGGGGCCAATCTTCTGGCAGATGGAGGGATGACCAGCCAGCTCATCAGCCAGGCACCTTTCGAGTCGGCCAGTCTGGAAGGTCAAAGGAAATAAGCTGGTCGCAAAAAAAGGATCAAGGTCAACTGGCAAGCCCACTCTTAAAAGGCCTGGAGGATAACATGAAAGCACTGGTGAAATATGAAAAAGGCATCGGCAAGATGGAAATTCGCGAGGTACCGATGCCTGTTCCAGGACCCGGCGAGGTTTTGATCAGAATTGAAGCAGTCGGGATATGCGGGACTGACCTGAAGATTCAGAATGATCATTTCATCTATAATCCTCCGGTGATACTCGGGCATGAGTTTTCCGGGAAGGTTGAAAGTTTGGGTGAAGGCGTCCGTCAATGGTCGATTGGCGATCCGGTCGTGAGCGAGCAGCATACGCGGGCTTGCGGGCACTGTCGCTACTGCCTGACCGGAAAACGTCAGTTCTGCCACGCCAAGCGATCGCCGGGCTATTTGATCGATGGGGCTTTTACGGAGTACATTGCCATTCCTGCTTCACTTTTGCATCTGATGCCGGCCGGAATGACTTTTGAACAAGCGGCTGTGATCGAGCCGATGGCAGTGGCGGCATACGGGATCCTGGGCCGCTGTGGCATCGAACCGGAAGATTATGTGGTCATCCTGGGCAGTGGCCCCATCGCCATGCTCGCCGTCCAAATGGTCAGGGCGGAAGGCGCCTCCCGGATTCTGGTTACTGGCATAGAGGCTGATGAAAAGACCCGTTTTGCGGCTGCGATGGATTTCGGGGCCTACAAGACAGTCAACACGATTCATGAAGACCCGGTGCAAATCGTCATGGCTGATACGGATGGATGGGGTGCCGATGTAGTCATTGACCTGTCCGGTGCGCCCAGTGCCATTGTCCAGGGCCTGGAAATGCTCCGGCGTGACGGCAGGTTCTGCGCACTCGGCTTGCCGGCCGGTGATGTGCCCATACCCTGGACAAAAGCTGCGTTGAAAGCCATCCGGCTGATTTTCAGCTTCAGCTCGGACTACGAAAGCTGGGAAAGATGCCTGTCCATGATTAAGCTTGGCAAGATCAGGCTTGAGCGATTCACAAGCGATGTCTATCCATTGGACCAATGGGAGGAAGCATTTGCCCGGGCATCCAGCGGCGCTGCTTTGAAGGTCATCATTAAACCCCGTTAACCGACTGTTATTTCGCCAGTGAATTGACCGACATGGAAATTGGCGTCGGCAAGTGATTTGATTCTCTCCCCGTTCAAGTAAAGATCTTCTATATGAATGGAACTGATCATGTGGGCATCATCGTAACCGGAGAAAACGGACGGCGGCATCTGGTTTGCCGAAACATGAATGTTTCTGAATGTGATATCGTGAATCTTTCCCCGGACAATTCCGCCGTGCGAATAGGGAGAGTAACATATTTGTGAGAAAAACAAGTAAGGCATATAGGAACTATCCGGCTCTTTCTGGAAAATCTGGCTATCGGTTTCCTGCATGGCGGGCTTTTGAATGACCGAATCGTACTCGACGCGGATATTTTCAAAAAGGATGTCGTGGATTTCCGCATAATCGACATTGGTCACATCCATGACCGCATGACCCTGACAGTGGATCACGTCGCAATTGCGGAAGGCGCAGTTCCTGATCTCAAGCGCGCACAAGTCCACGCCGATTTCAAGTGCCTTGCCCCATTCATTCCAGATGACGCAATTTTCAAAAACCACGTCCTCCATGACCACATAAGCACGGCGCCTGTGAAACATCTCTCCCTGATATAGAAAATAGAATCCCTTCAGGCACAACGAATCGTCAAAGGTACGGACAAAGCAGTTCCTGACCCGGCAACGGCTGCTGTTGATGAAATCAATGCCGTCGGAATTGTAGCGCCAGCAGCCTATTATCTTGACATTGTCAACGACGACGCTTTCACACGCGATTGGCCGTAGTGCCAAAAAACAGGGATCCCGAATCGTGATGCCTTCAATTTCCACATCGCGGCAATAGGACA
>CAZFWQ010000489.1:0-2154 GCA_964522755.1 uncultured Oscillospiraceae bacterium
TTGTAGTCGGGTCCCCAGCCGGCGAATACGATCTGGAAATCCTTGTCGGTCATTTTCTGCAGGCGGGCCTTGAAAGGCATCTGCTGGAATTCAACGTCGACACCCAGGTTCTTCTTCCACATTTCCTGAAGGGCGGCGCCACGGGTCTTGTTCAGATCGCCGTCGTCCATGATGATGGTGAACTTGGCGTCGGCAATGGCTACGCCGACCTCAGCCAGACCAGCTTCAAGCTGCTTCTTGGCTTCGGTGGGGTCGTTGTCCTTGATGAGGTCTCCGACTTCCTTGCGGAAGGAGTCTTTCTTGCCGGGGAGGATCGGGGGGACAAGGGCAAGGGCGGGAATGCTGTGGTCCTTCATGACCTTTTCAACATAGGTTTTGCGGTCTACCGCATAGGAGAACGCCTGACGGATCTTGGCGTTGCTCATGAGCGGGTCCTTCGTGTTGAATTCCAGATAGAACGTTGCGCCGTCGCTATAGTCGTTGAGCTTGTAGCCTTTGTCGATGTATTCCTGCATGTCTACGCCCGGAACGCCGGAAATGTCGAGTTCCTTGTTGAAGAACTTGATTTTCGTGGTCGCGGCGTCGGCAATCATGTATACCTGGATTTTGTCGAGGGCGATGTTTTTCGCGTTCCAGTAGTTGGGATTCTTCGTGAGAACCATGTGATCTTCATGAATCCATTCGGAGATGGTGAACGGGCCGTTGTAAAGCAGTGTGGCGGCTTCCGCGCCGTATGTGTCCTTGTTCGCCTCGAAGAACTTCTGGTTGCACGGCAGCGAGGTTCCAAAGGCGGCGATGGAAAGGAAATACGGTGTCGGGCGCTCCAGTTCGATGACGAGGGTCTCGCCTACGACCTTGACACCCAGATCGGTGACGGCCATTGAGCCTTCGTTGATTTTCTGGGCATTCTTGATGTCATACAGGATGTATGCGTATTGGGATGCTGTGGCCGGATCCACTGCGCGCTTGAAGCCGTATTCGAAATCAGCGGCGGTGATGGGGTCTCCGTTGGACCATTTGTTGTTTTTGCGCATTGTGAAGGTATAGGTTTTGCCATCCGGTGAAATAGTCCACTTGGTGGCCGCTCCGGCTGTGGGGTTGCCTTCCTTGTCATAACGGACGAGGCCTTCGACGGTTTGATTGAGGATCATGAATGACGAGGTGTCTGTCGAGAGCTGGGGGTCCATTTCCGGGGGTTCGGATCCAAGGTTGAAATTCAGGGTTCCACCCTGAGGACCACTGGAAGCGCCGATGCCGCAACCTGCGAATGAAGTCGCCAGGACAAGGATTGTCAGGATGAGAGCGAGCGATCTTTTTAACATTGTTTTTCCTCCTGATTGATATTTTCGCACGGCTTTTTTCAACCATGCAAACACTATTAAGTATAATTCTAATATTGTGATATGTCCACCAAAATTGATTGTAATTGGAAAAATGCATGATTATTCATTCCTTGCAAAACGATAATAACCATGGATTCCGTGAATATATCGGCATCGATCCGGAACCTGGCGTATTCGTGCGAATTCAGTACGTTTCCGCATGCATGGGGTTCATTGGAAGCCAAAAACTGCCTTCCATCTGCGCAATGCCATTAAAAATACCGTTGCCGCTTGCACGGCATGCATCGGGATACAAGAATTCCTTCTCTTTTTTATTCATACTTGTGCATACGCCGGATGTCAGGAATAGCTTCCCATTTTCTAATCACATTTGCAAAAACAAGGATTGAATAGGCATGTTTCCAGTGATACGATGGAAGCGTCCCGCAGATATGTTTATAAACCCCGATTCCAATGGATTCCGAGAATGGAGGGTTCCCATGGATGAAATGAAGAAATGTATCCAATGCGGCGCTGATTTACCGGGTGACGCGCTGTTCTGCCCAGAATGCGGAGCCAGGCAGGCCGCCCCTGCCGCACCGGATGCAGCCTCGAAGTCAATGGCCGCGGGCAGCACCGCATCCTACGATCCCTTTGCCGCAAAGGATGCCCCACCTTCACCCGGGCCGTCCAATCCCGTGCAGCCACCGCCGCCGTCCCCTTTCCAGCCGGCACCGGCATACAAGCCCCAACCCGCTGCGGCAGCCCCCCAGCCGCCTCCCGCAGCCGGGTTCCAGTACGCTGCGCCGAAAGCGCAGCAGGGAGCTCCGAA
>CAZFWQ010000489.1:2164-2739 GCA_964522755.1 uncultured Oscillospiraceae bacterium
AGGGAGCGGCACAACAGCCATATCCGCCGCAGCAGGGCATGCAGGGCGGGGGGCAGCAGCCCTATCCTCCGCAGTCAGGGCCCATGAATGCCCCGATCAAGCCGCTTGTGAAACAGGGCAGGAATATCCCCATATTCCTGCTTGTGGTTTCCGTCATCCTGGCTGCCGGGCTGGGTTTCTGGCTTCTCAACTTTTTAAATCCCGATCTTGTCTACAGTTTTGGTGACGACACCTCAAAAGGCGTTGTTTTCGCCCTTATCCTCATGACTGTCCTGTCCTTGGTCAATGCGGGCGTCCTCCGTTATCAGCTGCGCGGGAAAAAAATGGCCATCCTGGCCAATGTGCTCCTGGTCCTGATTGCCGTCGTGCTCCTGTTCGGCATATCGATGACGGAATTCGTGGACGGAGACCTTCCGTACAACCTGTTCATCAAGCTTGTTCCATAGAGGCGGACAGCTTTTTTCATCCGCTGCTTTCCACTCCTTGTCCGCTGCTTTCCACTCCTGGTCCGCTATTTTCCACTCCCTGTCCGCTGTTGTCCGCCGTTTACCCTCTTCATCCTCGCATGGGCTCCG
>CAZFWQ010000490.1:0-2738 GCA_964522755.1 uncultured Oscillospiraceae bacterium
TTGTTTCGTCTATATCCTTCATCTCTACATTCTGGTCGTTCAAAACGAAGGCTTCCGGTTCAACTCCGCCAGTCCGCTGAATCCGTACATGAACCTGCAGTTGCCGCAGAATCCCTATTCCGCGTGGTTCTGGCTCTTTCTCGGTTATGTCGTGGCCATCCTCCTGGCCGGGCTGATCGGCGGGAAGCCGGGTGCTTTTTTCAGAACAGTTTTTTCAGTACCGTCCTGGTTGTCCGAATGCGTGAAGAACAGCGGTAAAAAGGGAGCGGTGCCCTTTTTCACCGCTTTTGCCATATCACTTTTCTTCTCAGGCCGCCTCGGAGCAGCCTATGCAGTCGGTATGGCGGCAGTTGCAGCTTTTTTCGCATTCGCTTCCCGGAGCAGGGGATTGATTTACAATCTTCTTCGATATACATGGCTGGATCTGGGCGGACACGCCGGATCCAAGGCCAAAGGGAAGGAAAACGAATATGGGGTTTTCGGGCTTTTTGTCTTCGGCATTTTTACAGGGCTGCTGGCAGGATTTCTCCTTTTTGGAAAAAGTGTTTTTATTGTGACATTGTCTGTTGTCGCCCTTGGACTTGCCATCCTCATCGGCGCGGGAGTTCTTCATGCCGCTGCGGCCATCAAGGTCCTTTTACTGTATTTGGTTCAAGGAATGATTTTCCAGACATTTCAAGGATTGTGCGATGACGGCGGGTGGGCGGAGAATGGCGGAAACCTGTGGGATTGGCTGAAAGGACCAGGTTCCGACATCGCCCGGGGCATGACGTCCGCGCCGGCTTCCAGCTCCGGCCTTGGCGGGTTACTCGGTGGGATATCGGCGGGTTTGGGCGGCATGTTCTCCGGTCTGACAGGCGGTTCCGGTACATCGGTGCCCGGATCAAAAGGCGCTTCAGCCGGTCCGAGGAGCGGGGGGCCCCGCATGGGAGCGCCGAATGGAACCGGCCCGGATGGAACCGGGCCAGATGGAACCGGACCGGACGGGACCGGACCGGACGGAATGACCGGGCCAGATGGAACCACCGGGTCGCATGGAACCACCGGACCGGATGGAACCGGACCGGACGGAACGACCGGGCCAGATGGAACCACCGGGCCGCATGGAACCACCGGACCGGATGGAACAACCGGACCGGATGGCGAGGACGGAAACACACTCGGAGGTGGCGGCGGGAAAGCGCCCGGCGACGATAACCAGGACAATGGTGATGACGACGATGTGGATGATGAGGACGAGGAGAACGAAGTCGAGAAAACATGGACTGATGAAAACGGGAACAAGGTGGAACTCTACGAGGATGGTACCAAAGTGACCTGGTATCCGGATGGCACGCACATTCGGGAATTTCCGGACGGCTCAACGCGTTCGATCGATGAATACGGGCATGTCACGGAAACCTTCACGGACAGGGACGATCATGTGGTCTCCATCCAGTACAATGACAACAGCACGGAGGTCTATACCTATGAAGACGGAACGGAGATTGTCCGCTACATGGACGGCTCCACCCTCACGAGGCCGGTGGACGGGGATGAGTACTTCACCATCAACGGAACCTATGAGGAGTTTGTCGATGCGAACGGCAACATGGGCATGACGGGGTATCGGCTGGATCCCGCCTCGCTTCCGGAAGGCGTGGACGTACTGACCGTGACGGAAAGGGCGGATGGGACGAATGAATGGAAACTCACCAACGGGGAAACCGTTGTTGGCCGTGAAGACGGCAGCCACACCCGCATCCTTGCCGACGGAACAGTGGTACCAACCGTTGAATGATTCCACAGAGCCTGTTCTTCAGCCTGAAATATCATTCGCACATTCATTTCATTATTCCTTGCTGAGGACTGTCGCCTTCCGGGCTCCTCTTTTCCGGTCGTGGAGTAGTTCTTCCTTCCGGTGAAAAGAAATTGTCGGATCATCAAAGGCTCATTCAATAATGGACCCTTCATTTCCCCGAAGATGATGGACGAGTTTTTTCCCCATACTTCAATCGTTGTGCAGATATTCTGAAAAGTCAAGGAATCATA
This sequence comes from uncultured Oscillospiraceae bacterium, assembly GCA_964522755.1. Taxonomy (GTDB): domain Bacteria; phylum Bacillota; class Clostridia; order DSM-8532; family DSM-8532; genus JAEWSN01. The sequence continues at coordinate 2,032 of CAZFWQ010000490.1, forward strand.
TCAATCTGGCATTCTGAGGGAAACCTCATGCCGATCATGGATCGTATTCTGGAAAGGGCGTGTCGGACATACAATGTGTTGAAATCGTTGATGACGCTTCATTATTGTTCATCAAGATGATAAAATCACATGAATACATCACGCAAATGAAAAAAAGTCCATTTGCGAATGGCGCCAAAGGCATGGAATATGACAGGAGAGGGACTCGGATGCGTTCCTCATTGAATACACAGAAGGAGAATCGGGTATGGTTGCTTTTCGCATTGACAACAACAGGCTGATCAGGGAATACAGGGGTGAACAGTTGTGGCTCGAACCCTGGGGTGAAAACTCCCTTAGGGTCCGCGCTACAAAGCGGATGGAGATTGACGACAGCCCTTTGATGCAGTGGGCGCTTCTGCCTCGCCGGGAAACAAATTGTGAAATCCGGATCAATGGCGATACAGCGGCCATTACAAACGGAAAGCTGACGGCAGTTGTCGACAAAATCGGCAAAATCACCTTTTACAATCAAGCCGGCGCGATACTTTTGGAAGAATTCAAGCGGACAAAGGAGGACATGTCCGGCTTCTGCATCGACCTGAACATCCAGCCGAGGGAATTCATGCCGCACTTGGGCGGTGATTACTCCCTGTGCGTCCGATTTGAATCAGCTGATGGCGAAAGGCTGTACGGCATGGGACAGTACCAGCAGTCCTGCCTCGATC
>CAZFWQ010000491.1:0-2738 GCA_964522755.1 uncultured Oscillospiraceae bacterium
ATCCAGCGGGCGCTGCTGGATGTTCGCGGGGCTCAACCTCATCCGGGAAAAAATAGCGAAGAAATGCAATATCGAACAATTTGAACTTTCCCAGAACTATCAGACGTTTTGGGATAAGTTCGAAAAGGCGAACTACTTCCTCGAATGCATTCTGGAAACGCTGGATGAACCCGTTGAAGGCAGACTCGTCACCTGGCTCCTGCAGAATGCCATCGTCGACGGAGGCCAGTGGGACATGTTCGTGAACCTTGTAGACAAGTACGGTGTCGTGCCCAAGGACGCCATGCCCGAAACCCACAACAGCAGCAATACGAATCTGATGAACCAGCTTGTCACGGTCAAGCTGCGCAAATGCGCGATAGAGCTGAGAAATCACCCCATTGGCGACGAGGATCCGGACAGCCTGCGAAAATCCAAGGACGGGATGCTGCGCGAAATCTACACGCTGCTCTGCGTGTTTTTAGGAGAACCTCCCTCCGGCTTTGACTTTGAGTACAAAGACAAGGACAAGGTGTTTCACAGTGACAGGGGCTTGACGCCGGATGTCTTTTTCAGCAGGTACGCGGATTTGAATCTGCATGACTTTGTCAGCATCATCAATGCCCCCACACTCGACAAACCACTGAACCGAACCTTCACGGTCAGATTCCTGGGCAATGTCAAGGGAGGGCGGGACGTCTTCTATTTCAATGCGGACATCGAAACCATGAAAAATGCCGCCCTTTCCCAGCTGAAGGACAATGAACCCGTCTGGTTCGGCTGCGACGTGGGAAAAATGCTGGACAGGGAACTCGGCGTGATGGATGCGGACCTGTATCTCTATGATTTGGCCCTTGGCATGTCATTCGACCTCGCCAAGTCTGAAAGGCTTGATTACAGGGAAAGCGTCATGACGCATGCAATGGTGTTCACCGGCGTGAACCTGGTGGACGGGAAGCCAAACAGGTGGAAGGTTCAAAACAGCTGGGGTGAAGAGCACGGGGATAAAGGCTATTATGTCATGACAGACAAATGGTTTGAGGAGTACATGTACCAGGTGGTCGTGAACCGGAAATACCTTCCGGAGGAGATGCTGAACCTGCTTGCGCAGAAACCTATCGTTTTGGAGCCCTGGGACCCGATGGGGTCGCTTGCCTGAAACGATAGCCTTCCGGAGCCTCAAGACCCGGCCGTTAATCGGGTCTTGAGGCTCCAGAAAGACCCGCTGCCGCGGAACGTTGGGTCGAAAAGGAATGGGCTATTTCCGGGAATTCAGGATGGTGACCCATAAAGTGTCAGCCCCACTCCCTGCCATTTTGCCTTTGACACCGCCTACCAGCGGACCATCCTCTTCACCGATGCCAACCGTCAAGGCAAAATCAAATCTGACCGATTCAGGGTTTATGATCAGCGTATCTGCGACTTTTCCGACCGATGTATCGACCATGAATATCACGGATGCCTCGATTGGCGGACTGTTGATGCGGGAATCAGAGAGAAAAGAATCCAAGCTGATTCGAAGACGGTGATCCATCACAGAAGCCGACATATCGACTCCACTCGGTTTCATGCTGATGACAGCTCCATGCGAAATGCTGTCAGGCAAGGGTATGTCGATGTGGATATTGGATGCAATCAGCTTCATCCAGGCAAATTCTGCAAATTCCGCACTCAAGCCATACCCTTCAACCACCGGAAGGACCCGGTGAGTCAGGAAATCCCCAGCCAAGTCATTCACATTGATGTGAACGGAAGCACGATACTCGATGACATCTCCCATGGTGGCTTCTTTTGGGCCCTCGACAGCAACAAGGAGTGGAAGGGGTATCGGGTTGTTGATCTCGGCAAGAGTGGGAGAACTGAGTACCGATGAACCAAACTGAACCATTGAACCGGTCGGCAGACACATGCCGGGGGCTGCGGCAACATCAACTGACGATTTTGCCATGCCTGCTATATTGGGCATCAGAGCAAGTGCCTGTGATGGCGTCAGGAAACGAACACCCTTCTCCTCCAATGGCTTAAGTGTTTTGTACAACTCCCTGGCATTCGTGCTCCAATTGGTTGCCATCAGGAAATTGACCGGAGAACGTTCCGATGGATCGAGCGCCATGATTTCTTCAATCCGTTCCTTCAATCTTCGCGCATCCTCGGAATAACCGTTTTGCGTTATCATCACAGGCGTTCCGGTGTCTCTGCGAAAAGCCTTGTCTATGCTGGGTCCATAGCCTACCAGAACCCCTTTCAGCACCTCTCTTGAAGGAGCATTTTCCAAAACATCCCATAATGCTTCATCTGTTATCGTGAGTGAACTGTCGAGTGACCATAATGTACGCAAACCCATATCTGCCATTGAAGAAAAAGTGGCCTGAAAATAATGCCCAGGATCAGGCAGGGTGGACGCATGGACATACGCGATACCCATGATGGATACTATCTCATCATTGGGTCGAATCGTCTTGCGATAATATTCCCATATGCCAGGTGCCAGTGTTGAAAGACTCACGCCCATGCTCCAGCCCAGCGGCATTGCCCCTCGACTGTCAGTATTCCAGAACTCAGGCAAAGGATACTGGAGAATTGGCACTTGCATGTTGTCACCATCCGTGATGGCTATTGCGATATTCACCTGTAAAGGATCCAATTCCGGCAATGGTTCCTGATTCTTCTCCTCTACGGGAAGCAAGGGGGATTTCCCCATCACGGACGAATGGAATGACAGGTTGCTGACCTGACTGGTCGGAACAAGATACTTGCCG
>CAZFWQ010000492.1:0-548 GCA_964522755.1 uncultured Oscillospiraceae bacterium
GTGAAGCTGCCGGAATGCGTCGGGACACTCACCCGCTACCGCCAGCGCGAACTCGGCGATAATGTGCTGTCGTTTTATCGAAGATAACAACCTCAGGGGACTGTCCTCTACTACTGAGCTATCCAAGACAACAGTCTCCGTCTATCATTTTACTTGCCACCATAGACGTAATGCCCGGAATGGGACTGTCCCCCGCTTTTCGACAAGCTCGTGAGAACAAGAGGACAGTCCCAACCTTGCACTTTCAGATAACCGGGATACAAATCCGAGCACGTATGCTGTTACCTTATTCAGGCGCAAGGTGCGAGGACAGTCCCCGAACTGATTTTAGATATCTGCTGACAGATCCAGTCCTTTCACATACTCTTCGAATTCCTTGCGACTGGCTTCTTCCTGTTTGCGCATCTCGGCGATGTGTTCGCGAAGGCGTTCGATACGGGTTTCCTGCTCATCGAGTTTCTTCACCAGGCGCTTGTAGAGATCGGAGGTGCGGTCGAGCGCGTTCATATTCTCGCGAATGCGCTGTTGCTCCTGCGTGATGGTGTTGA
>CAZFWQ010000492.1:558-995 GCA_964522755.1 uncultured Oscillospiraceae bacterium
GTTGATCTCCTGCTCGTCCTGCATGCGCTTGCGCTGGGCTTCAATGACGCGTTGTTGCAGTTCTGCTGCCCGCTTCAACGCATCGTGCACGGCAGCATTGCCTTTCGCCGTGGCGGAGTACATGAGCAACGTGCCGGTATCCATGCCGACTAATGTATAGGTCTGCGACTGGACGAATTCTTCCACGACGGTCAGCTTGCCGCCGGTTTTCCCGTCGATCGAGACGGTGAAGCGATAGAATTTATCCGTCGTTTCATCGGCAGCCTTCGGCTCCACCAGCGTCCAGTTCTGCAGGAAGGGATGCTCGACGATCACCGTACGATCTTTGCCGTCCTTGGGGGAGAAAGTGTAGGTGGTTGTGCGGCGATACTTTCGCGTGGCTGCCAGGACTCCCTTCGAGATTTTTAGGGTGGTGATGCGCTCAGGGGCGTTCTCCG
>CAZFWQ010000492.1:1005-2732 GCA_964522755.1 uncultured Oscillospiraceae bacterium
CAGCGGCGTCAAGCCCAGATCCACCGCATACGAGATGAGGCGCGTTTCACCGACCTGCAGGTTCTCGAAGGTGGCATCTCCGGCATAGACTCCCTTGTCATAAACGGTGATCGGCCCGCCCATCAGGTGCACGCCGGTGGTGTTCTTCAGTTTCATGCCGTATAACGGGTATTTCTGGTTGACTGCCGGATTATAGATCGATACCCTGATCGTCTCCACCGGTCCGGTGACGATCGGCAACAGCGCCGACTGTTGGCGCTGAAGAGTCACCGGCTCTTTGATGGCGTATTCAAATCCCCGCCCCAGGTCGCGCGCCAGCGCGGCGGAGACGACGGAGGCCTGAAAGGCTTCGGGAGTCATGGGAGCGAACGCACCGGAGGTTCGCCCATATATATCTTGCTGGTCTCGTCCATCTTCACCTGTTAATCCCTGTCCTTCTTCTTTTGTTTTCTCCGGGCTGCTGCTGGGGATACCCGGATCATGCACGACGGGACCGATAGACGTATACAGTTGCGGCCTGACCACCGGACGCGGGATATACAGGGAGGTGTACAGGTCCTGGATGAAGCTGATGGGCCGCCCGGAGACCAGCGACAGCCGGACATTTTTCCAATCCTCGTCGCTGGTATTCTCGACGATCCCCCACCCCTGCAGCAGCGTGCCTTTGTCATCGGCGACTAACCGGTAGGAGGTTTTCCAGATGGGCGTTTCGATCAGGTAGCCGATCACCACCTGGCGCGTCTTCTCGCCGTTGAAGGAGACGACCACCGGCTTGCGGCCATTGTCCAGCCCGGAGGCCAGCACTTTCAGCGCATCCTGCAATTCCTTGTTAAGACGCTCATCGAGCAATTTGAAGGAGGTGATCTCATCCAGATTCACCGAGCGAATCCCGGCTTCCGTCAGGATATTCAGCACCTTGAACTCGATCACTTCATCCTTAATCACTCGCTTCCTGGTCTCCACGCCGAGGATCTTCCCGGTGATCGTGTTGGTGGCAACCACTTCAATCTCCACCCCGCGCAGGCGGTTCAGCAGATCCGCCAGACTGGGGTTGTCGGTGATATTCACCGCGAAGGACTGCAGTGTCTTGCTGATGGGATCTTTCGTGCCATAGGTGACCGTGCCGACCTTGCCGCCATCGAGATCGAGCAACACCAGCGACTTTAGCAGGTCATTGATCTGATCCGTTTTAAACGACAGCTTGACGGTGGCATTGTCCTGCACCGTGCCGACGCGCTGGAAATAGCCGACCCCGCTGGAGAAGAGCACGACATGGGTAATCGGCAACTCCGCCGCATACACAGCTATCGCGAGTACAAGCGCACTCAATAGCAGACAACAACGTGACATAGATAGTAACCTCCCTGGTTATTTGCTAGTGGGTCGTTTGTCATGACTTCCGCTTTCCCCCCTCTCCCAGAATTGGGAGAGGGGGGCAGGGGGGTGAGGGCATTCTTCATGTCAAACGACCCACTGGAACTGTTAGCTGTTAGACCGGCAAAAGGATGGAAAGGTTCCCCGTTAGAAAAAATAGTCGGCTATACCGTTGCATTTGCCTATTGCAGGGGGGAGTCCCCGCACGAATGCACATAAATGCGCATTTATTTTCATTTTTTTGATGGCGCTGGAACTATCGATTTTGACATACTCCACACGTACGTTTGCACTAGGTATACTATAAAACGCTTGTTTTGTAAAGCACAGGGTTGTCTTCACGTTTTGGTGGG
>CAZFWQ010000493.1:0-432 GCA_964522755.1 uncultured Oscillospiraceae bacterium
GGGTCGAGGGCATGTCCTCCTTTATTCAAATGTGCGAAACTTATCGTACCTTATCCCTTCTTTTCAACTGTGCGAAGTAAAGCGTACCTTATCTACGGCTTTACCATAGAGACCATTATGGCCTGACTATCAACAGTAGTGACGAAGTCGGCACGACCGTATCCATAACCTTTCCGCTTATCATTGACAAGACAGTGGCTATAGTCGATTTTCCCAGAACTGAGGATAACAAGGCTTACGCTGTGTCTCTATCTATATGCAGAGCGCTCTTGATTCTTTCAAGCTCACCAGAATGTCTTTGGTCGGTCGATATTCGAGCCCAAAATAGCCATCGTAGTTCGTTGCCTTAACCGCCTTGAATACTTCTGTATAATTGATTTCTCCAGTATTGATTTCATGTCTTCCGGGATTGCCAGCAGCGTGTAGATGCCC
>CAZFWQ010000493.1:442-906 GCA_964522755.1 uncultured Oscillospiraceae bacterium
TGTTGTAATCAACTGTCCTTCGGTAATCTGCTGATGGTATGTATCGAAAAGCATCTTTATGTTAGGGCTTCCAACTTCATCAACAATTCTGAGAGCATCTTTTGAATAGGACAGAAAATTCCCTGCATTAGTTACCTGATTGAGAGGTTCGAGGACGCCGGTTATGCCGGACTCTTCGAGAAAAGGTGCACAGGAGATCAGTCCGTTAACGACATTCTCATGCTGTTCCGCTCGAGGAACTCCATGTAATTCTAGACCAGTCATCAGGGTCAATCTGTGACAATCGAGCTCTAATGCAATTTCAATGCCATCCCTAATACCTTTTACATAGGCAGTTCTTGCAGTTGGATCGACAAGACTGCCTCTTATGGGGATAAAGAGAGCCACTTCAAGTTCAAGCTCCTTCTTAGCCCTTATGATTGGTCCGATATCTTCTCCTTTAGGAAATTCAAAAAATTCGACGG
>CAZFWQ010000493.1:947-2712 GCA_964522755.1 uncultured Oscillospiraceae bacterium
CGCATTCCTTCAACAAGTGCCAAGATGTTCATTCCATGATACATGATACCCAAACACACACTATACTTCATGTGAATCTCCCCAGCGCTTCACGATTATTTATCATTGAAGATTAATTATTTTGCTTAGTGCTCTTACGCTTATCAATTGAAACCTGTATCTGGCGGTCGATATACTGAAAATCCTCCCTATCAAAATAAATCGTCTTGCCCGTCTCAGAGGATGTATATACGGCGTCGATTATTTTCGACACGACAATCGCTTCATATGGCGACACCAGAGGCTCTAGATCCTCAACGATGCTCTTCACCCAATTTCTAGCTTCGTATTCTCCCAAATACTGGGGAAACCATTTCGAGGGATCGGCATCAGCCACATCTGGCTTAATGCTAACGAGCTGGCCGGCTTCGATTTTTGTTATCCTCACACATTTATCAAGCAAATCGACTCCGCCTTTTGTGCCGCTTATAGTTGCAATATGGGGGCCATCTTCTGGTACATTCAGAAGCCATGATGCCTCAAGGAATATGGATGCGCCGTTCTCCATCTTGACATGGGCGAATGCGGATTCTTCAACTGTGAAATCTTCAGGGTCCCATGGACCCGTTTTATTTCCTTCTGTCCGATATTTTAGTTTATTGAAAGTGCTGCCGCTGACACTCACAGGTAGATAATTGTTCATCAGCCAAAGCGTCAAGTCGATACTATGTGATCCGCTGTCAATCAATGCTCCCCCCCCCTGGGCTTCCTTGCTAAGATAGGACCCATAGGTTAGAACACCAGCACGTTTGATACTCTGCGCCCGAGCAAAATACATCTCACCGAGCTCCCCTTTCGAACACAGATCGTAAACAAAAAGCGTCTCCGGGCGGAATCTCCATTGAAACCCAACCGTAAATTTTCTATCTGTCCTTTTCCATGCATCAATCATTTTCTGAGCATCAATGGCATTTGCCGCAATCGGCTTTTCACAGAATACATGCTTACCCGCATCAAACGCAGCGATGACTATTTCACAATGTGCTCTATTCGGCACACACACGTGAACAACATCTATGGATTTGTCTTTCATCAGTTCTCTGTAATCGGTATAAACCCTGGCGTTCGGCGTGCCATATTCAGCTGCAGCTTTTTCAGCCTTCTCCTTATCGATATCGCAGAAGGCCACCAATTCGACCTCAGGCTGATTTTTCAATGACGGCATGTGCTTCTTATTGGCGATGACACCGCATCCTACAATTCCAAATTTCAATTTTCCGTACATCTCATCTTCTCCTATATTTCTGAAGGAGCCGACACATATCGGCTCCTTCAGAACTCATCATACGTGCGAATAAAATGTGTATGAGATCTCCTCTCGAATCATTTGGCCATTGTGGCATAAGCCTTCTGGGACACCGTCATGAATTCATCAAGCCCAATCGATTTGAATTCCTGCAGGTATTTTTCCCAATCTGCATCCTTCTTTGGGTCATACTGGCCAACTGCGAACTTCGCGATTGTCTGAAGAACATAGTTGTCCAGTGCGGTCTTCAGCTCATTTACTCTCGCAACCGAAGCCAGATCATAGGTGATCATCGAGATTGTTGAAGTCGGTAAATAGTTCATATACTCGATAGAAGAAGCACTGTTTTTCTGCTCAGCCAATGGAAGAGTCGCGGCAACACTTCCTTCGTTGTATTTATCACTGATATTTGGATTCAAGCCCCACCAGATTTTGTTTTGTACTTTTCCCCAATTATCAATCAGAACCTTGACGGTTGCT
>CAZFWQ010000494.1:0-2696 GCA_964522755.1 uncultured Oscillospiraceae bacterium
AGAAGAAGACCTACAGCTACGTCGCCGGCAACACGACGCTCGGGACCCTGCAGTCGACGGACACCTATGTTTACGGCGACACTTCCTGGAAGGACAAGCTGACTAGTTACAACGGCGTGGCAATGACTTACGACGGGATCGGTAACCCGCTCACCTGGACAGACCCGAACGGTGCGTGGACGGCGACCTGGACGATGGGGCGGCAGCTGGCCAGCCTGTCGAAGACGGGGACCAGTATCTCTTACAAGTACGGCGAGGATGGGATTCGGACCGAAAAGACCGTGAACGGGGTCACGACGGTCTACAACGTCGTGGGCGGGGTCGTGACCTGGGAGAAAACGGGGATGAGTCCCGCAATCCACTATACCTACGATGCGAGCGGGCGGCTGTTCAGCCTGGAGTACGACGGAGACAGCTGGTTCTATGTCCGGAACGCACAGAACGACGTGATCGGGCTGGTGGAGGCTTCCTCGAGTACCTGGGCGGCGCAGTACGTCTACGACGCCTGGGGAAAGCCGCTCGCAATCCTAAATGGTAACGGGAATGACGTCAGTGGAAACGCGACACACATTGCGAACATCAACCCGTACCGGTACAGGGGGTATCGATATGACACAGAAAATGGAATGTACTATTTAAACAGTCGTTATTACAACCCATCATTAGGAAGGTTTACGAATTCCGATGAATTCAGTTTGCTTTATCATCAAAAAGACCTTCTTGGAATGAATTTATATCAATATTGCGATAATAACCCAATAAATAAATGTGATGAATTCGGGTTTTGGCCTAGTCTAGCGAAAGTATTTACAGCGGTACTTGTAACTGTAGCAATAATCGTTGTTGGCGTCGCGTGTGGTCCTGTTGGGCTAATTATTGCTACTGCTATGGCATGTACAGCAATGACTGGTTGTATTTCTGGTGGAGTTCTAAATGTCGCTATAGGAGGAGCATTGAATAACGGGAAGAGTTGGCAAGAGAATTTGGCGGACGGAATGTACGATGGATATTTAGGAGGAGTACTTTCTGGTGGAATAACTTCAGGATATGCAGCATATACTGCTGGTAAATTGCTAGTATTTACGTCTCTTAAGGATCGAATTTCGAGTATAACAAACCAACCTAAGCTATGGAAAGAAATATCCAAAAACGTTGAAGCTGCAACAAGGAAGGGAATCCGAGACGGAGGGAAGTCCGTACAAATTATCTATGAAAACATTAAGACTGGCGAGCAAATTGTAAAACACATTTTGATGGATAAATTCGGGAAAATCATTGAATCACATTACAGAGATGTTTTTAAGTAGTGAATAACATGAATAACATAGAGATAATACTTGATTGTCTTGCAGATGATTGTGAATCTATTGTACAGATTGAAAACTGGTTTGATTACCTTGGTATAAATATTGAACGAATAGAAATAATAACATTGATTCGGAGAATGATTATTGACGAAATCATTGAAGTTGCAGATTCTAGTATTCTATCAGAAGACGATTGCATCAATATTGCAGAAATTGAAGGGTACTGGTTTAGGATGACACAAAAAGGAAGGGATATTTGGGAAGCAATCCAAGGCGATTATTGAACCGGCATAAAAATAATGGGTTCTGTTGCAAGAATATCAGAGATATCTCCATGAATCAAAAATGGGCGGACCCGTTCTTTGATAATTGAGTTCTACGCGACGACCATCAGCCAGCGGATGAACTCCGCCTCCTGTCTCGGGGTCAATGATCCTGTCTGCTGTTTCCGGAGCATGTTCATCGTCTCGATGCCGATCAGGGTGGAGTAGGCTGTTCGGAACTTCTTGAAGCCCAGCATGGGTCCCGTACGTCGCTTGATGAACCGATGGTCCTGTTCGACCGTGTTATTCAGATACTGGCACATCCGGTGTTCTACCGAGACGGACAACGTTCCTGCATTAAGCTCTTCCTGGATTGCGACCTCCGTCGCCGGGTACTTGTCCGTCGTGATCACGCGCGGCATCTGGTTGTGCTTCGATGCCAGGGCTTTCCGTAAGAGACGCTTCGCAGCAGGCTTGTCGCGCTGCTTGCAGAGCAAGAAGTCGACGGTATCCCCCTTGGAGTCCACGATGCGGTAGAGGTAGACCTGATCGCCCTTGACCTTCAGATAGGTCTCGTCCAATCGCCAGGAATCGTTCGTAGGCTTCAGATGCGGTCGTACCCTCTTGCCGATTTCGGGCGAATACCGAATCACCCAGCGACGTACCGTCGTGTGGTCGATGTCGAGCCCACGCTCGGCCATCATTTCCTCGACGTCCCGGAGAGAGATCTGGTACTTGAGATACCAGCGGACGCAGAGTAGGATGATATCAGGAGCGAAGTGACGCCATTTGAATGGATTGTCCTTCATGCCTCGAACCTCCTTGCCGGATTCTTGAAATGCTACTCTGACCGGCTTCACGAGGCAAGAGACGATATAGTCACATTGTCTGCAATAAATGTGGAGAAATAGTCACATCTCTGGAATACGGAGGACATTGAAGTGGCACAGACCAGGGCGTCAGAGTTTTTGCAACAGAACCGGTTGGAGATACGGCAAGCCATTTGCGACCATTTCATCTTCAATCGATGAATATCAATCGAGAAATTACTTCGTACGCACTTCGGATTTGGAAACAATTGTAAAGGAAGCTGCTAGAACAAATCAGAATCTCCTGGACTATATTG
>CAZFWQ010000495.1:0-2695 GCA_964522755.1 uncultured Oscillospiraceae bacterium
GCAATCATAAGCATCCGGCACATTGGCAAAGCCATCCACCGGCAATGATGCCGGTTCGTTCCCGTCCCGCAAGGCTACACCAGCATGCCCCGGGCCTCCACCCTTGTCTTCCTGAGCACGCCGTCTTCCAATAGCCAGATATAATCATGCAGGTTCACCGTGGTGCAGATGTGCGTAGGTATCAGCCTGATCCTCTGCCCCACGGCAAGACCGGTTTTTCCTGATGCGGAGGTGAGGATTCCATGCTCCTCGTTCACCCTTGACAGGACCAGATCGGGATTGTCCGCCACTACGGCATACCCTGGGAAGAAATAGGGCGGCGCATTGACCGGGAAATCGGTGGCGAACGTCTTGCTCCCGCCATCAATGACAGCGTATCCTTCTTCAGGCGTGCTGACAACCGTCGCCAGTACGGAAGCCGCGCAATCGTCAATGCTGCATGTCTTTTCCACCACCTGCATGAAATCATTGAAAATGTAGGTGCCTGGCCGAACCTCGGTCACACCTTCCACAGCGGCCACGTATCTGCCCGTAGGGGATGACCCGCCGCTAACGTCGATGATGTCCAGACCGGTGTCACGCATCTTGGCAGCAAGGGATGAAATCAGCTGCCCCTCCTGCAAGCCGGCTGCTTCGTTGTCGGCGGTCGGCTTTCCATCCAGCATGGGGCCACGGAACGTAAACAAGCCCGCAAGCCTGAGACCGGGCAGCAACGATATTTCCAGGGCAAGTCCGGGAGCCTGCCCCATGGCGATGCCAGTTCTCCTTAGTCCCGTGTCCACTTCAAGCCTGACTTCGAAAACGATGCCCACCTGCATGGCATAGCCTGAAAGCGCCTGGGCGCCGGCAAGGCTGTCCACGGCAAGGATGAGCCTGACCCGCCGGGACAGATCTCCGGCCCGCCTGATGCGAAAATCCCCAACCAGCGGATATGCGATGAAAATGTCGCTAATTCCCCCGTCGGCCATCACCTGTGCCTCAGATACCTTCGCAACCGTAATACCGCAGGCGCCATATGACAAGGCCAGCCTTGCGAGCTCGGGAGTCTTGTGTGTTTTTACATGGGGACGAAGGGTGCAGCCTTTTTTCAGAACATCATCAGCCATTCGTTTGAGATTTGCCCGCACTATTTTCATGTCTATGAGGATGGAAGGCGTCTCCAGTCGATCGATATTTTCCATATTCCTCCTTCATGAAACGATTTCACTGCCATGGCACGAAATCCTGCATCGAGGCGCCTTCCCGACATATGCGCCGGGCATCCGTTTTCATCAACTCAGCGCCTGCGTCTTGTCAGGCATGGCCAACCTTTTCATCACGCCGTTTTGCATCAGATCGTACATGAGTGCAATCAGCTTTTCAACCGGTATCGTTTCCGGTTGCCTGAACCAGTGGTTCAAGATGCCAATCATCGCCGACAACATGAATTCCAGGATGTAATCCAGCTCATCGCCATCTGGATAGTCGTTGATACCCGCGGCCATTTTCATCAGCGGCCTCACGGCGTCTTTGATTTTCCTTTGAAAAGAAGGGTCACCGTCGTCACCGAGCAGAACCACGAAATACTTGCTGTGCTCCTGATACATCCTGATGAACATGTCAAGCGGCAGGGCGGCATCTTTCGACGGCTTGTTCATTGGAGGGAATTCTTCCAGCCCGGGAATAAGCGCATTTTCAAGTTGTTCCAGCACATCGTGGACATCCCTGAAATATTCATAGAAAGTACCTCGGTTGTAGCCGGACTTCAAAGCGATTTCCCTGACGCTTATTTTTTCAATACGTTTTTTACAGTATATTGACCAAAAGGCATCTATCAGATTTTGTCTTGTCTGCGCGGTGACCTCAAGTTGCTTTTTCATCAATGCGTCTCCTGAAATGTTGAATTGGCATCCATCATATCCTGAAAACCGCTACAAAGGGCAATAAGGCAGATGATGATGATTCATTCTGAAACCATGCTGATATCGTACAACAAGTTGTCGGATCCAACAAGGAAAATGAAAATGCGGGAAAATGATGATGCAGCGCAATCCACTTAATCATTCAGAAATGAATCATCGAATAAAATTAGTGGCGATATGTTTCTCTTTTTCAGGCAATCCATACGTTTTCTTGCCCAGTGCGATACTTTTGATCAGAAAAGACATATTCCTGCCTAACACGCTCATGGTCTGGAGTCCTTCAAAATCCGACATGATTTCCTCAGGCGTATTTCCATGGACGCTGTTCCAATACTGGCTGGAAACAACCGGCATGCCGGAAATGGTAAAGTACTTGTTGAGTTCATCAAAAGAGGCCGAAGCTCCCCCTCTTCTTGCTGAAACAACAGCTGCACCAACCTTCATGGTTTTGTCCCAAGGAACGCTATAGAATAGCCGATCTATAAATGATATGAGTGTGCCATTTGCTGAAGCAAAATATACCGGGGAACCAATGATAATCCCTTCGGATGCTTCAAATCTCGGCGCCACTTCATTCACCAAATCATCAAACACGCATTTTCCAATCTTCCTGCATTGCCGACATCCGGCACACCCTCTCATCACTTTATCGCCGACTTGAATCATCTCAGTTTCAATTCCATCTGAATGAAGCGCCTTGGATACTTCCGTCAAAGCCGTATAGGTGCATCCCTTGGCATTGGGACTGCCGTTGATTAACAATACCTTCATTTCATCCTCCATGCTTTCCATCC
>CAZFWQ010000496.1:0-2688 GCA_964522755.1 uncultured Oscillospiraceae bacterium
GCTGGACAAAGAAACTTCATAGGGACTTTATGATTAAGCTGGACTAAGAGATTTCACTGGGATTTTATGAATAAGCCTGACAAAGGAATGCCCTGATCTTAAAAAGAATGGCGAGTCCGCCATTCTTTTTTCATTCTCCTCATCGTCACGATTTGTGCTTGTAACGGGCGATGATATGATCCTGCAGTTCCGGCTCGATCAGCTTGAACAACTGCGAATAGCCTGCCACGCGAACCGGGATGTTGCCGAAATGTTCCGGATCCGCCTTGGCTTTCTGCAGCTGCTCGGCAGAAACCACATTCCACTGAAGTTGACCGACACCCATTTGCACAGCTGACTTTATCAGGTTCACAAGCGTTTCCGGCCCATTGGCGTTCTCCAAAATGGACGGGTGCAGATCAATGATGGCCGCCGAACCGCCGGCTGCCATGTGGTGCGGCATACGCGAAAGACTGTGCAGAAGCGCCGTAACGCCGGCCAGATCCCGCCCTTGGTGTGCCGAAAGGGAATATGCCAATGGTTCTCCCGCCAGTCGCCCGTCCGGAAGCGCGCCCACTTTCCTTCCGAATTCGATGTTTATCTTGAAAGTGAAAAGGTGGACGAAAAATCGGTTGTCCGGCGTGCTCACCGCATCCATCCTGCCAATGAAGTCCGTACATAGTTCTGCTGCCAGCCGGTCCGGGGCTTCCTCCCCGTTGCCATATTTCGGAGCCCCCTTCAGAAGCTTCTGCCGCAATGCGTCATGACCCTGGAAGTTGTCTCTCATGGCTTTTTTCAATTCTCCCATGCTGACAGATCCGTCTCCGTATACATATTTTTCCATCGCCGCCAATGCGTCTGCCGTATCTGGAACACCCATCAGGCAGATGGAATGATAATTGTAGACCGCGCCTCCGTTCGTGATATCGCGACCCCTCCTGATGCAGTCATCCGTGAGCAGCGACCAGCCGGGCAGGGCTCCGTAACTCCGCTGGAGCGCTTCGCCTCTTCGGCAGTGATAGACCATCAAGGAGGAAAAGTGCCCGACTTGCTGGAAAAATGCCTGTTTCAAGGCTGTAAAGGTGTTCAGTTCTTCCAGTTCTCCGGTTCTCGGACCGATCCGTCTGCCGCTGGCCGGATCAATTCCGTTATGCAAGGCCAGTTCCAGGCACTTCGGCAGGTTGAACCAACCGGAAACCGCATGGGGATTGGCTTTTCCGGGTATCGTCAATTCCACGCAGCCGATTGGGGAATAGGTGCGGGCGTCTTCCAGCGAGATGCCCCGATCGGTCAAAGCCGGAATGAAGCATTCGTCATTGAAAAAGAACGGGATTCCCCCGCCGCGAATGACCATGTCGGCACAGGAGCGGAGAAAATCGTCCGGCGTGTTTCTGTCGATGCGTACCGAAAGGTCGCGCAGTTCGCCAAATTCAATCGTGGCGTCAAGGATAATCCGGCTCATTTCAGTGATGGCGCTGCTGCCGTCGGGATTGACCCCCCCAAGCGTGATGGCCTGCACGTCATAATCCAGGTAGAGCTTGGCGGCCAGTTCAGCCATCAGGTCGACCGCCTGCTCGCGGGTGATGATCCCGGCTGCCAGGTCTTTCCGGTAGTATGGTTCAAAAATCCTGTCGAGGTGTCCAAGGGAGTTGGCGTTGATTCCGTCTTCGGCACAGGTGATGAGGTGCGCGAACCAGAAACTCTGTACCGCTTCGCGAAAAGTCAAGGCACCATGCTCGGGAACCCGGCGGCAAATGGCGGCCATGTCGGACAGGCGCTTCTGTTCTTCCATTGCATCTGATTTTTCAGCGAGTTGTTCCGCCAACTCGGCATATCGCTTACCCAGCGTGATCCCGGCTTCGCAGACGCTGAGTGCGCCTCGCAAAAAGTTTTCCCGGTCCGGATAATCCGGGTCCGTGATGGGATGGGTAAGCAATTGGTCCAAGACTTCCGTTTTCAAACCGGCATAACCGAGCCGTACCAATTTTTCATAATCACGGATGGAATGGTTGTCTATCCAGCCTGAACCCCAAAACACTTCATCTTTTGCAGTGGTTGTCCATGTTCCCAGCCCGACCGAGTTCTCGGGGTCGGTTTCGCCGGGTGCGTTGGAGCAGGAC
This sequence comes from uncultured Oscillospiraceae bacterium, assembly GCA_964522755.1. Lineage (GTDB taxonomy): Bacteria > Bacillota > Clostridia > DSM-8532 > DSM-8532 > JAEWSN01. Next base: position 2,100 of record CAZFWQ010000496.1, read on the forward strand.
TGATGTAGAAATCCGTCGACAGCCTTTTTTATGTCTTCGTATTTGTCTTCACAACCGAGCTGTCGGAGGGCATCGCGTCTGGAGGATTCATCCGGCAGGGAACGCATCCCGTATCCGATCCCGCATCCGGGATTGAGGTGTTCGCCCGCAAGTGTCCATTGAGGGTAGACAGCCAGTTCGACGATATTTGCCAGTTCTTTCATGGAAGCCGCACGCAGCTGCGACCATGAACGCTGTGGATGCACAGCGTTGAAAACGGCGATATCCCGCCACATCGGGCTGAGGTGGGGAATGAATGAACCATTGCGCGCCTTGACATCATCAATCATCAGCGAAAGTTTTTTCACCTGCATGGAATACTCCTCCAAACCTGCCAAAGCAGGCCACAGTTCATCATTTTGAGTTAATGGGAACACCGTCCTCATATTGACATTATACGCTGAAAAACGTACGCTTGGCAGAGCAGCCACGAAGTCTTATGTCACGGCAAGAACGACTTTGGAAGCACTGGCGGCACGGCAGACAGAAACAGCAAAACAACGATGAAGCAAAGCGAATGCATCAATTGAATCGGACGCGGTTTGTTAGG
>CAZFWQ010000497.1:0-2687 GCA_964522755.1 uncultured Oscillospiraceae bacterium
TTGACACCACTTTACCTGACGAGTTTCATGCGAAGCTGGAATTTCAATTGCTGTGTACCTTGTTCATGTGGGAGCATATCCAGTCAGACATGGTCGTTGACCCGGTCATTATTTGCCCAGTCTCTGTTGTCAACAAGGCGCCCATCGCGTATAAAGTTATATCGGCAGGTCAATCGCAGGCTGAGATGACAGACCGGCGTGGTAATTACAGCAATGCCGCCGAGAAGTACGTACGGCAGATTTTTACTGAAGAGGACATTGACAGGGTCATTCCCTGGCCTCAGTTTGTTTTTGACAGAACAAGGATGCACAAAGAATGGGAGATGATGTCCGAGATATTCGATGGAATTCTTGAAGTGCAAAAAACGGGTATCACTCTTGATCCTTTTACCCCCTGGGATGACCTGATGAAACTTTTCGGGATTGAGGAAGGGATGATGGGCTTCCATCTGGAACCGGACCTGATGCATCATGCGATGGACCGATATGTGGATGTATACCTGGAAATGCTCAGGCAGTCTGCGGATTCAGGTATGCTGCACAGCAACAATGGCAATGTGCTGGTTGGTTCCGGTGCGCTGGGATACACCCATGATTTGCCCGAAAACACAGGAATGGGTGTCCAGCCCGCACAGCAATGGGGATTCTGCACTGATCAGATTTTTTCATCAGTGTCACCGCAAATGCAGGATGAATTTGCCACGCAGCACGAGATCCGATGGATGAATCAATTCGGGTTGACCTATTATGGGTGCTGTGAGCGCCTCGACCACAAGATTCAGGAACTGAGAAAATTCCCTAATTTGAGAAAGATATCCGTTTCACCCTTTTCAAATAAGGAAAAGGCGATGGAACAAATCGGCCGGGACTATGTGGTTTCACTGAAGCCAGACTCGATGCTCCTGGCGGGCGATACCTGGGATATGGAGGCTTCAAGGAGCGAGATTCTTGAAGCATGCAGGCTCGCGAAAAAATACGGATGCTCCATTGAAATCGTCATGAAAACAATGATTACACTAAACAACCAGCCTCAACGCCTTTGGCAATGGTGCAGGATGGCATCGGAGATTACTGCCGGCATGTAGTCCATCAGCAATATTTCACGGACGGCAAAGGTTTTCGGCTTTTGTATGTCAGAGCGGCGAATGATAAGTCCAGTTCAAAATCAGGAAAGATACCATTGCACTTGGGCGGCATACAGCTTTGCATATACAGAGCCGGGACAGTCAAGTTGAATTTAACCATATGGGGCATTCAACCCACTGTGGGAGCATGATTGACGTACCGCTCCGTGGATAGGCAGAACGAGCGAATTGGGCACTTGATGCCGAAAGACATGGGAGGTTTGCCACCTGGAGCTTATGTGGTATCCCGACGACCAGCATATGAAAACCGACACGGCTTTCTTTGTTGACCTCAAATACCGCATGACTACAGGATTTGCACAGCATTCACAGATTAGGCGTGAACTCTTCAAAGTGAAAAACGGTGAAAATCGGAGAGAATCGAAGATAACGAGAGTTAATTAATGGAGGAATGAAATGAGTACTTATCGTGAAAGCATCCAGGTACAATCTTCAGGTTCTCATCCGACCTTCCACGACGTGACTGATTCCGTCCGCGAAAGCATCACGAGATCAGGTATCAGGAACGGCATCTGTGTCGTCTATTCCCATCATACGACCTGCTCGGTCATGACTCAGGAGTGTTCTCATGACAAGACTTTCTTCGGACTTGAATATCTGCAGCAGGATCTGTGCAACATCATGGAAAAACTGATTCCAACCTGCCGTGTCGAGAACCAATACATGCATCCGGGACCCAAGCACATCGAATTCGCCATGAGTGTCGGTGAAGTGGGAGAATGGACCAGCCTGAATACGGATGCACACCTTCGTTCATGCTTCTTCGGCCGTTCGGAAACCATCGTCCTTATGGATGGCGAGATGGACCTCGGTGAATTCGGCTATGTCTATTTTATCGACTGGGATCAGATTCGTGCAAGGCCACGAACCATTCAGGTTCAGATAATCGGTGAATGATTTTCGGATGCCTTCTCAGTAGGAACTGGTTATCGTCACTTGATGTCCTCATGGAACAATAAGACAGGGCACGTAATCGTGCCCTGTCTTATCGGATGTTGTAAACGTTCTGCAAACTGCAGTCCGGTTCACATATTTACTGCCCTTTCCGCGTGCATACCCGCACCAGCGACATCGGCGGCAGGGTGATGGCCCGTCCTGCAAAGACGGGCTGGAAGGCTTCGACCGGCGTCAGGATATTGTCTGCACGCAATCCTGTTGCTTTGGTGATTTCTCCGAATCCCTCGACCAAAACCTCTGCTGTTTCGTTTACGCTGTAGTTGATCAGAAAACAGTAGGTTGCCTTGTCCGCGCAGATGAAGTTGGCATCCACGGCTTTGCTTTTCCCTGTCAGCGGCGGTGAGTCGACTTCCAATTCCAGGACTTCACCGGGAAGCGCGGGAGAATAAAGGCTGAAGACTTTCACCACGTCGGAGAACTGCACGCGGCCGTCATGGACATGGATCATGCCCATGGTGTTGACCAGGGAGTAATAGTTCGTCACTTCGAGAATATCCCCCATGCGGCAAAAGGCGTTGAGATAGCCGGCCGCATAGAGGCAATGGCGGATGTCGTTGGGCTCGAAGAACCCCGCATGGTCATTGT
>CAZFWQ010000498.1:0-2681 GCA_964522755.1 uncultured Oscillospiraceae bacterium
AGGCGAAATCCTACATCGACAGCATCAAGCAGAGCCAGGGCGCGGATGTCTTCGCTGCCAACCTGATGGACATGGGCCTCACCGAGAGCCGTTATACGGATATTCTTCAGAATTATTACCTTATCGACACATTCAAGGCGAAGTACATGAACGATACCTACAAGCAGGCTGAAGTCACGGATGAGGAAATCAAGGCCTCATACGACGTGGATCCGAAGCAGTATGACAAGGTAAGTGCCCGCATCATCTACCTGACAAAGGCGAAGGAAGACGGGACCACGATGGATGATGCCACGCTTGCGGAAAAGAAGAAAAAAGCGGAAGATTTGCTGGCGCAGCTGACGGCCGGTGCCGACATGGCCACGTTGGCCAAGGAACAGTCCGAATCGACAACGGCGAAGGATGACGGCGGCTTGCAGGAGCTGTCCTACGACATGCAGCCTTATGAACCCGAAATCATCGACTGGGCCTATGCGGCCAAGGCAGGAGATACGACGCTCCTCGACACCAGTTACGGTTTCTTCGTCATCCGCATGGAAAGCCGGAAAGGCTTTTCGGATGCGAAGGAAACCATCAGGACGGATATGATTTCGAAGGCACGGGAAGATTTCTACACAGCCGCATTGGACGGATGGATGAAAGAACCGAAATACAATGTGGTTTTGAAGAACAAGGTATTCGAGAGATTTACAGTGCAGTAGGCCGCAGGTTTCAAGGCTTGGGCACCGATTCTGTCCCTGATGATAATGGAATATAATGGGAATTTAACATGAAAGAGGCGTCTCAAAGTTGAAAGACTTTGAAGTCGCCTCTTTTGCACGGGAACTTCGTCCTGACCATGCAGCGTGCCTGTACTGCAGGTACTGCTTCGCCATATATGCACATAACAAAAAAACGCACATCGCTGTACGTTTTTGCCATGCCTGTTCACCGAGGTAAAGGGTTTCACCTTTACTTGGCGGCGTTGAATGCCTTCATGAGCTGGGATTTCTTCCTGGAGGCGGCATTCTTGTGGATGATGTTGTTGCTGGCAGCCTGATCCACCTTGCTGATGGTTTCCCGGAGAAGTTCCGGTGTTGTAGGCGTGCTGGATGCAATCGCTTCGCGGTAAGTGCGCAGAGTGGTTTTCAATGCGGATTTCTTCACGCGGTTTTGGTCATGCTTTGCTTTCGTGACTTTAACCCGTTTCATGGATGATTTGATGTTCGGCATTATTTCACCTCCTGAGCCTGTAGTCAGCACATAGAATAATAGCACAGTGCGGTTCTGCATGCAAGCATTTTCACCATGCGACGCCAGCCCGTGAAGCCCGGATGATGCGCATGAAGCCAGCAAGAAGCCACCACAAAGCAATCGCTATCGATCATGATATGGTAATATATAACATAATAACTTTGTCTCCATCCTTTGTTGGGAACATACCGGAAATCACACTGATAGCCATTTTCATCAGGGTATCGTATAATGAGAACGAAAACTGACTGGAACGGCAAATGAACAGCGGAGAAAAATGAAGGATGAATGAGTTGAACCAAGGACAAAACGATATTCATGCGGCAGATACCCGGCAGCGCCGGTACCATGCGGCAGGAAACGGATATCGGCTGCGCAGGCCCACCCGGTTTATCGGACGGATTGGATTGATTCTGTTTATCGGATTGTTTGCGTTGATCATGGCCGGTTTCCTGAATAAAACGGGTGCGAAGCCATCGACATCACCGACGGCAGATCTTTCCGCAACCCAAGAGGAAACGGCTGCTGCGTTTCTGAATCCGTCAGCGGTTCCTGAAACAGTTCCACCACAGATGCCGACACTGTCTCATGACGCAGATCCCGTTCTGGCGGCGGCTCCGGCCGGATATGCCTGGAGCGAGCTTCTCATCGTGCTGGATGCCGGTCACGGTGGCAGGGATCCCGGAGCCGTTTCTCCCGAAAGCCCGGAAGTGCTGGAAAAAGACATTGCCCTTGCCATCGTCCTCCTTTGCAGGGATAAACTGGAAGCCGAGGGCATCCCTGCCATACTTACCCGGGAGTCGGACATTGCCCTGGCCCGGAAAATTCAAGCGGATCTTGATGTTCGGACAGCTGCTGCCAATGACGCGGATGCGTCGCTGTTCATAAGCATTCATGTCAACAGCCTGGAGCTTTCGACTCCGGGTGCCAGGAATATTTCCGGAATGGAATGTTATTTTGCGAAATAAGAAAATCTGTTTCCGGCAGTAACGGATGAATCATTCGCAAACAGGCTGGGCGAATCCATGTCTGCAAGAAACGGAAAGAAGCTCAATGCGGTGATTGAAAAACGCCTGGCCGTCCTGCGGGCGACAAAAATGCCGGCAGTGCTGGTCGAGGTCGGATACATCACGAACCAGGACGACCTTGACAGCATGTTGTCGGAAGCTTTTCAGGATGCCACGGCACAGGGCATCGTGGATGCCATACTCCTGACTGTTGCCGACATGTCTCCGGTAAAGGAGAACGGGATCTTGCATATCCTGCGCGCAGAACAGCCCTAGGCAGGGTTTCGGGTGGATGAGCCGCGATGTTTCATGAGTCGTGTTGGTTCATGAGTTGGGATGGCTTTATGAGCCGCGATGGTTCATGAGTTGGGATGGTTCGTGAGTTGCGATGGCTTCTTGAGCCGTCGCATGCTGGACTACGACAGAATAACCAGGGAATCG